>NZ_LUKY01000027.1 GCF_001881495.1 Candidatus Rickettsiella isopodorum
ATACTAAAAACCTATGCTCCTCAATGTGAAGCGGAGATTCAAAAAATATTAGACGAAATAGAATGTGATCGTAAAGCCTTCAGAGCAGAGCTTGCACAAGTAGGAAAAGAGATTGCACAGATGAGAAAAGAGCGAGAAGAAGCAGCAGCAAAACAAGCACAAGAGCGAGAGAAGGCAGAAGCAAAACGCGCGCAAGAACGAGAGGAGGCAGAAGCAAAACGAGCACGAGAGCGAAAGAAGATGAAAGAAGAAATTGAGCAATTAAGACAACTAATGTTGGCACAAAACAGAACTTCAAATCAAATACCCAAAGAAGCAACGTCATCACAAGAGCAGGAAAATAGTAATGGGCTCTTCTTTAGACCCTAGTTAAGGAAGCCAATATATAGAAAGTCATGCGGAGTTAGGTTTTAAATCTAATGGATAAGTATCTCTCCAACAAGGTTTAAAATTAATTAGAAACGAAATATAAATCTATTTTTATGTATCCAATTGTTCAGCTTGAAAATGTGAATTTGGTAAGTAGAAACTTGAAGTTGTAGAGAAGTTTGTTAGTTTATTGATTTTACTTGATTATTCTGGTGGCCGAAGGTGGAATCGAACCACCGACACAAAGATTTTCAGTCTTCTGCTCTACCGACTGAGCTATTCGGCCAGGTTGACGTTTTTTGGTGCAGATTCTATTTTTCGTAAACTTGACGTTAGGTTGCGTATTAAAGCGTTTAGTTAAAGTTGAGTCAAGCGAATCATAAAATTTATTAATTAAACCTGAGTGCAAACGGATAGTTTAAAATACTCATTTTAAATCATCACTAGGATAGCAAGCTAACTCGATGACTGCCTGCCATTTCTCAACTTTAAATTTTTAGTCAGTTGCTGTATGATTCCCGGCATAAATGATAGAATATTAACCAAATAGGTCATAGGACTATTTATGGCACGAGTTCCTACAGCTGCACATTGGCGTGATTCGGCACGTATACCGCGATTCTTTTTAATCGATGCGCGTTCGGCTTTCCCATTGCTCTTGTTTTTATTGCATATTCGTGTTTGGAGCTTTCTATTAGCAATAGTCGCCATGGCGTTTTTTGGTTTATTAGAACACTATGGTTTTTCTGTTACAGTTTTTTTACGTTGGTTACGAACGGTGTTAGCCGGACCGCGTAAGATGGCTATTCCGTGGTGGAAGGAGTAGAAGTGTCATGGAATTAAAAAGAGCACTACATTCCATTGCTATGGCATTAAAGGTCAATTTTACACTGAAGGGTAGGCCCATTACCTATGATGAGGTTTTTTCTGAGGTCGGATTGTTACCAGCAATTGCGCGCCGTGCGGATCAACTGTGCTCGCTCTGTTTAGGTTATGGAATTGGTGTTAGTTTTGATGAGATAGAGCAATCTTTATTAGGAGTGAAAGCAAGCTTTGATGAAGTAACCCCTAATATTTTACGCTATCTTTGCATTACGGATGTATTATGTGAGTTGATGCAAAATGGAGGCTCAACTGCTCAAACCCCGCTTGATGAACTCATGTACGATTAGTACATTATTTAAAAGACAACGGATATGAATTATTCTGCATAGAACGTTGGTTCATGCTGTTTAAAATATTCACAGCAATTAGATTGTTGGTAAGATGTCGCGTAGTGAAGCAACCAGAATGTATTAACTACATGAAAATTACGAGTCGAGCGACAATACAGGCAAAAATCCAAGTGCAGAGTAAATAAAAAAATAATTTTTCGGAATTTTATAGAGGCTCAAATGTCGATTCCCTTAATATCAGTTAAGAAAAATCCGTTAAGATTAGCTATTGCGCAAGCTTATTATGCGGATGAAACGACGTGTGTTAAACAGTTATTGCAAGAAGCTGCTTTACCTCGTCAAGTGATAGAAAAAATTTCACAATATGCTGCCCAATTAATTGATCAAATTCGTAAGCAGCGTTTATCGAAAGGTGGCTTAGACGCTTTTTTATACGAATACGATTTATCGAGTGAAGAAGGGATTGCATTGATGTGTTTGGCAGAAGCATTGTTACGTATTCCAGATAGTAATACCATCGATGCCTTATTAAAAGATAAAATTACCCATGCCGATTGGGCTTCGCACCTAGGTCAAAGTGCTTCTTTTTTTGTTAATGCTAGTACTTGGGGTCTTGTTTTAACAGGAAAATTATTACAATCGGATCAATCGGGTGGTTTAGGTAATGTATTGCGCCGGTTTGTTAGTCGAAGTAGTGCGCCTATTATCCGTAAGACAGTCAAACAAGCCATGCAGGTATTAGGTCGTCAATTTGTCATGGGGCAAGGAATTGATGAAGCGCTGAAACGCGCTAAAGCCTATGAAGCGAAAGGCTATTGTTTTTCTTACGATATGTTAGGTGAGGCGGCACGTACCGAAAAAGATGCGGAACGTTATTTTCGAGCCTATTACACTGCAATCACTGCGATTGGTAAGGCGGCATCAAGCAAATCTTTAAACGATGCACCCGGTATTTCAGTTAAATTATCTGCGCTGCATCCACGATATGAGTTTGCTAAAAAAGAAGTGGTGGTTCCTTTTTTAATTAAGCAGTTAAAAATATTAGCTTTAGCAGCGAAAGCGAATAACCTGACACTGACAGTGGATGCCGAAGAAGCCGATCGTTTGGATATTTCCTTAGATATTATTGCTGCAGTATTTTGTGATTCCGATTTAGCGCATTGGGAAGGATTTGGTTTGGCGGTGCAGGCTTATCAAAAACGAGCCCCTTTTGTTATTGATTGGTTAGTTGATCTGGCAAAAAAACAAAATAAACGTTGGATGGTTCGATTAATTAAAGGGGCTTATTGGGATACCGAAATCAAAAATGCACAATTAAAAGGATTGCAAGGCTATCCGGTCTTTACGCGTAAAGCGGCAACGGATGTTTGTTTTGTTGCCTGTGCAAAAAAATTACTGGAACACGCTGCACAAATCTATCCGCAGTTTGCGACACATAATGCTTATACCTTAGCAACAATACTCGAGTTGGCTGGAAAGAATCGAGATTTTGAGATGCAATGCTTACATGGTATGGGTTATACCTTGTATGATCATATCGTAGGTCCTAAGCATCTTAATGTTCCTTGTCGTGTTTATGCACCGGTAGGTGGGTATGAAGATTTACTTGCCTATTTGGTGAGACGTTTGTTAGAAAATGGTGCGAATACTTCATTTGTGAATCGTATTGTTGATCCGGCTATTCCTATCGAAGAAATGTTAGAAGATCCAGTACAAAAATTATCTCAATTGAAAGTCATTCCACATCCTAAAATTCCTTTACCAAGAGATATTTATGGACCCGGCCGCAAAAATTCTCGAGGTATCGATTTTTCGGATAGTGAAACCTGGGAACCACTGGCCAGTCAAATAGACATAGCCTCTAAAAAATCTTATATCGCGGGACCTTTGATTAAAGGTATTTTAGTCGATGGCGAGAAAACACGGGCTATCAACAATCCGGCTAATCCACAGGAAATCGTTGGGCATGTTAGTTTAGCGAGTGTCGAACAATTGGAACAGGCGATAAGCAACGCGCATCAAATAAATTTTACTTGGGCAAATACACCGATAGAAATACGTGCGGCTTGTTTAGAGCGTGCTGCGGATCTTTTTGAGCAACGCTTAAGTGAATTTATGGCGCTAGCGATCAAAGAAGCGGGTAAAACACTCAATGATGCACTGGCTGAAGTACGAGAAGCCGTAGATTTTTGTCGTTATTATGCCATGCGCGCGCGCTTAGATTTAATACCTCAATTATTACCTGGGCCGACGGGTGAGGAAAATTGGTTAAGCTTTCAAGGTCGAGGGGTTATTGCCTGTATTAGTCCCTGGAATTTTCCGTTAGCGATTTTTATTGGTCAAGTGACCGCCGCTTTAGTGACGGGTAATACAGTGATTGCTAAGCCTGCAAGTCAAACACCGTTAATCGCTAATGCAGCGGTACAACTTTTACATGAAGCAGGAATTCCAGGGGATGTATTACAACTTGTACCTGCGAGTGGTGCGGTTATTGGGCCAAAAATAACCTTTGATCCTCGGATTAAAGGCATTGTATTTACTGGCTCTACTGAAACTGCGCGTGAAATCAATCAAGGTTTAGCTAGTCGTGAGGGTGGAATTTTACCTTTTATTGCGGAGACCGGTGGACAGAATGCTATGATCGTTGATACATCGGCACTTAAGGAACAAGTGGTGGTTGACGTATTGAACTCCGCTTTTGGTAGTGCCGGACAACGTTGTTCCGCATTACGTGTATTGTTTATTCAAGAAGAAATGGCAGAATCCTTAATTGAAATGCTATGTGGTGCGATGGCGGAACTCAAATTAGGTGATCCTAGTGAGTTGTTTACCGATGTGGGTCCTGTGATCGATAGTATGGCTAAGAAAACCTTACAGGAACATTTTGATCGCATGTCCCAAGAAGCTAAATTGCTTTATCAATGCAAGCTGCCGAGTGGATTGGATCAAACGAACTTTTTTGCTCCTAGTCTATTTGAGTTAACAAGTTTGGATCTTTTAAAACGTGAAGTTTTTGGTCCTATCTTGCATGTAATTCGTTATACCGTTAAAGATCGTGAGCAAGTAATCCAGGCTATCAATCATACTGGATATGGTTTGACTTTAGGGATACAAAGTCGGATTCAACAAACGGTGGAGTCGATTTCGCGCCAGGTTCATGTCGGAAATCAGTATGTGAATCGTTCTATGATAGGCGCAGTGGTGGGCGTACAACCTTTTGGTGGGGAAGGTCTTTCTGGAACAGGACCTAAGGCAGGCGGACCGCATTATTTACCTCGTCTGTGTTTAGAACGTTCATTATCCATCAATACGACGGCGGCGGGAGGTAATGCCTCTTTGCTTTGCCTGGAGGAATAATGGATCAAAGTTTTGTCTTTTCTATTTTTGTCATTTTTACCGGTGCGGCCGTATTAGCAACAATAGCGCTATATACGCGTCAATCTTTATTAGTTGCTTATATTTTACTCGGCTTGATATTAGGTCCTAGTTGTTTGAAGTTAGTGCCAAACTTGGCTCTAGCACGCGACATTGGCGATGTGGGCATTATCTTTTTGTTATTTTTAGTGGGTCTGGATTTAACACCGCAAGAGTTTTATCGTAGCTTACGTAAAACAGCCATTGTGACCTTAGTTTTTAGTGCTTTGTTTACAACGATAGGTTTTGCAGTCGGCTATTTATTTAGTTTTACTCTCTTAGAAAGTTTATTAATCGGCGCTAGTTTAATTTTTTCGAGTACTATTATCGGTCTTAAATTATTGCCCACACTCGCGTTACATCATAAGCCGATTGGTGAAACGATGATCAGTGTGTTGTTGCTACAAGACTTATTAGCCATTGGCATGTTGTTGTTTGTGCATGGTGCCCATCTAACCGGTTCTAAATTAGCCGATTTGGGTTTAACCTTAATTACTTTTCCTTCATTGCTTGCTTTTGCATTTGTCGTCCAACGCTATTTCATTAGTAAATTATTTATTCGTTTTGATCGTGTCCAAGAATATCTTTTTTTAGTTGCGTTAGGTTGGTGTTTAGGGTTAGCGGAATTGTCGCGTGCATTGGGCTTGTCAGCAGAAATAGGTGCTTTTTTAGCGGGTGTATCGATAGCAGAAGGGCCGATTGCGGTTTTCATTGCCGATAATTTAAAACCATTGCGTGATTTTTGTTTAATTATGTTTTTCTTTGCGATAGGCGCAAGTTTTGATTTACATTATTTACCGATGGTCATTATACCCGCATTCTTATTAGCAGGATTGGTGTTGTTAATTAAACCCTGGTTGTTTCAAGTATTATTGCAAATGTCCGGTGAAAAAAAATATATCGCTCGTGAAGTCGGCGTACGTTTAGGACAAGCCAGCGAATTTTCTTTATTAATTGCTTATTTAGCCGCTGAAACGACACCGGCCTTAATCGGCGATAAAGCAAGCTATTTGATCCAAGCGGTCACTATTTTGACATTTGTGGGTTCATCTTATTGGGTCGTATTACGTTATCCTACACCTTTGGCCTTGAATGAAAAGATGCGAGTAGACTAAACTATGTCTTTTCACTATATATTCACGCCTATGCGAAGAGTATATACTCACATCTGTGCGAAGAGTATAAAGCCGAATAATAATTTTTAAACATAGGGCTAGGATGCCCGGAGGAAGATTATGACATTTATTACACTGTTACTGTGCTTAGCATTGGAACGTTTCTTACATCGAGGTAACTTTTTAGCTCGTTTTAATTGGTTTGAGGAATATGTCAGCAAAATAAATGACATGACTAAAAATAAAACTTGGGCACAGCAATATTTTATCCCTTTAATATTAGTCGTATTACCTATTGTGATACCTGTGGCCGTGATTTATTTTTTAAGTGCTGCTTTTATTCAAGGTTTATTAGCTTTTTTAATAGGTGCCGTGGTGCTTTTTTATTGTTTGGGCCCCATCAATATTTTTGATACCAAGCAAATACATCAGCCAATATTTTGGCAAGCCAATGAAGCCTTGTTTGCAGTAATTTTTTGGATGGCTTTGTTAGGCCCTATCGCCGCATTAGTTTATCGTCTTGTTGAACGTTCTGCACACATCCATGCCAGTTATCCTGCTTTAGGAAAGTCAGCTCAACAAGTTCGAGCGTTATTGGATTGGTTACCGGTACGTTTATTTTCAATATTGTTTGCCTTAGCGGGTAATTTTGTACAAACCAGTCAATTTTGTTTCGATTATTTGCTAAGAGATGTTTCATTTAATCGAGAGCTCATTGAAAAAAGTGGGCGCATTGCTTTAGGACTCGATGAGACGGCTGAATTTACGAATGAGAACTATGGTTCCGCTTTAAAACTCATAGACCGTGATTTAATTCTCTTTTTAATTATCGTATTCGCTGTGACGCTGGGCGTGCTGTTATAATTGGCTCACTAAACAGTTAGTACAAAAAATAATCAATCATCAATAGAAGAATTTCTAAAGGTAAGCCTTATGACACAGCAAACTCCTTATCTAGATAAGGATCCGCTTGAAACCAAAGAGTGGATAGATGCCCTTTTATCTGTTTTAAAGTTTGAAGGAGCAGATAGGGCACAATTTCTTATCCAACAACTCGTCAATAAAGCGCGTCAACGGGGCTTAGAGCTCACGATAGGTCTCAATACACCCTATGTGAATACGATTCCTGTCGAATTAGAGCCATCTTTTCCTGGGGATGAAAAACTAGAGAAACGCATTGCCGCTTTAATTCGTTGGAACGCTGTGATGATGGTGTTACAAGCGGGTAAAGTTTCTTCTGAGCTCGGAGGTCATATAGCGACCTATGCTTCGGCAGCGACCTTGTATGAAGTAGGCTTTAATCATTTTTTTCATGCGGTTAATTCTGAACACGGTGGCGATTTATTGTATATTCAAGGCCATTCTTCACCGGGTATTTATGCACGTGCCTTTTTAGAAGGACGCCTTACAAAAGAGCAATTAGCCCTTTTTCGTCAAGAAATAGGCGGAAAAGGCCTTTCTTCTTATCCTCATCCATGGCTTATGCCAGAATTTTGGCAATTCCCAACCGTTTCCATGGGCTTAGGTCCTATGCAGGCCATTTACCAAGCACGTTTTTTAAAATATTTACAAAATCGTGGATTATTAGACAACAAAGATAGAAAAGTGTGGATGTTTTGTGGTGATGGAGAAATGGATGAGCCGGAATCACTCGGCGCGCTCTGTATTGCCGCGCGGGAAAAGTTAGATAATCTCATTTTTGTTATTAACTGTAATTTACAACGATTGGATGGGCCCGTACGAGGAAACGGTAAGATAGTCCAAGAATTAGAAGGAGTATTTCGTGGTTCAGGTTGGAATGTCAATAAGGTTTTATGGGGTAGTGCTTGGGATCCATTATTTAAAAAAGATAAGCAAGGTTTGTTACCTCAATTAATGATGGAAACCCTTGACGGTGAATATCAAAATTTCCGTGCGAAAGATGGTACTTACATTCGTGAACATTTTTTTGCGAAATATCCAGAATTAAAAGCTATGGTTGCCGATATGAGTGATGAACAACTATGGCTTTTAAAACGTGGCGGTCATGATATTAAAAAAGTTTATGCGGCTTATAAAGCGGCAGTAGAACATAAAGGTCAGCCAACAGTGATCTTAGCGAAAACTATTAAAGGATATGGGATGGGCACGGCGGGTGAAGGCCAGAATATTACGCATCAACAAAAAAAGATGACACAAGAACAATTACGTACGTTTCGTGATCGTTTCAAACTCTCGATGAGTGATACGGATATTGAAAATTTAAGCTTTTACTGTCCTGATGAAAAAAGCCCAGAAATCAAGTATTTAAAAGCACAGCGAAAAAAATTGGGTGGATATTTACCTGCGCGTCGTATGCGGTCTGACGAAAGTTTAATAGCACCGCCATTAAATAATTTTGACAATGTGTTACAAGGGTCTAAAGGACGCGAAATCTCTACAACCATGGTATTTGTAGAAATTTTGCGTCATCTGTTAAAGGACAAAACCTTAGGTCCGCGTATTGTACCAATAGTACCTGATGAATCACGTACATTTGGTATGGAAGGTTTATTTCGTCAGATTGGTATTTATTCTCCGGTAGGTCAACTCTATGATCCCGTCGATGCGGGTCAATTAATGTATTACCGTGAAGATAAAAAAGGTCAATTATTAGAAGAAGGGATTAATGAAGGGGGTGCATTTTGTTCTTGGATGGCGGCTGCCACTTCTTATAGTACCAATAATTTAAGTATGATCCCTTTTTATATTTATTACTCCATGTTTGGCTATCAACGGGTGGGTGATTTTGTTTGGGCCGCAGGGGATATGCAAGCGCGCGGATTTATTTTAGGTGCCACAGCGGGTAGAACAACCTTAGCGGGTGAGGGATTACAACATCAAGATGGACATAATCTGTTGTTTTTTTCGGTAGTGCCTAACTGTGTGGCTTATGATCCTTGTTTCGGTTATGAATTAGCGGTCATTATTCAAGATGGCTTGCGTCGCATGATGCAAGAGCAAGAAAATAGTTTTTATTATCTAACTTTAATGAATGAAAACTATGCACATCCTGCATTGAACGAAGCCCATAAAGAAGGCATTCTTAAGGGAATGTATTTATTATCCGAAACCAAACCGAGTAAACGACACGTACAATTATTAGGTTCAGGCACAATTTTAAATGAAGTGATAGCGGCGGCAGAATTATTAAAAACGGATTTTGATGTGACCGCCGATATTTGGAGTGTCACCAGTTTTTCAGAGTGTCGTAAACAAGCCTTAAGCATTGAGCGACATAATTTATTACATCCTAACGAACCCGAACAACAGAGTTATGTGGCGCAATGTTTACAGGATCGAATAGGACCAGTGATTGCTGCAACGGATTACATACGCTTAAATGCCGATCAAATTCGCGGGTTTGTTAAAGCTCCTTATGTGGTATTAGGAACCGATGGTTATGGGCGGAGTGATACGCGCGAGCAATTGCGTCAGTTTTTTGAAGTGAATCGTTACTACATTGTGATAGCCAGTTTACATGCCTTGATGGCAGAAGGTTCAGTCAGTACGACTCAAATCGAACAGGCCTTTAAAAAATATGCGATTGATTCTGAAAAGCCAAATCCTTTTACCATTTAACGTTTATTATTTGTGTATGAATATACATGAGGATTGCAAATTGAGCGGTAACAAAGGTAAAAATTCAAGTGCGAAGAGCATTGAGGAGAAAACGTTTGTCTAGTTTAAAAGAAATACATGTTCCAGATTTAGGTAATGTGGCTGCTGCGGCTATTATCGAAATACCCGCTAAAGTAGGACAAGATATTGCGGTAGAAGATGCGCTCATTACATTAGAAAGTGATAAAGCATCGATGGATATTCCATCGCCTTTAGCCGGAAAGCTAAAAGAGTTGAAAGTCAAAGTAGGCGATAAAGTCACTAAAGGTGATTTGATTGCTATTTTAGAAACAGCAGACGCGAGTTCCTCCACTGAAAAAGCGAGTGCGACTTCGGCTGCACCAGCGGAGGTAGAAAAAAAATCTTCCCCAGATACAAGCACTAAAATGGCTGGATCAGAATTATCAAATAAAAATATAAATATTTCATCTCGATCGGCAGAGTTAAAGGACGAAATACAAGAAGAAGAGAAGGATGACGAAGAAGATATCCATGCCGGGCCTGGTGTGCGACGTTTAGCACGTGAGTTTGGGCTCGATCTGAATAAAATTAGCGGTACCGGACAAAAAGGTCGCATTATTAAAGAAGACTTACAGAAATTTGTTAAAGCTCATCTAAGTCAAAGTTCTAATGGTCAGATGGGTTTACCATCCGCGCCGGAGATTGATTTTAATCAATTTGGTAAAACAGAAAAGCAGGCTTTAACGCGGATTAAAAAATTAACCGCTCAATATTTACATCGCAATTGGTTGTTGGTTCCGCATGTCACCCAATTTAACGATGCGGATATTACAGAATTGGAAGTTTTTCGCAAAGCACAAGCGGGGTTTGCTGCCAAGCAAAATATTAAATTAACCCCATTAGTTTTTATTATGAAGGCAGTTGTAACCAGTTTAAAATCATTTCCATCGTTTAATGCTTCTTTGTCAGCCGATGGCGAGGACTTGATCCTGAAAAAATATTATCATATCGGTATTGCCGTTGATACACCGGAAGGTTTAGTGGTGCCGGTGATACGGGATGTGGATAAAAAAAGTCTTTTAGAATTAGCACAAGAATTAGGAACAGTGAGTCAGAAAGCACGTGCTAAACAACTGACGGCTGCTGATTTACAAGGTAGTTCATTCACTATCTCAAGTTTAGGAGGTATCGGCGGTACAGCATTTACACCTATAGTGAATGTACCCGATGTGGCTATTTTAGGTGTCTCTAAGGCACAGTTTAAGCCACTCTATCAGGATGGAGAGTTTGTGCCACGATTAATGTTGCCTTTATCGTTATCGTATGATCACCGTGTCATCGATGGTGCGGAAGGTGCTCGTTTCATTATGCATTTAACGGAGTGTCTGTCAGACATACGACGTTGGCTATTGTAATATTCTTCGCACTTGAATTTTTGCCTGTGTTGCCGTTCAACTCGTCATTCTCTTCGCGGCACTTGCCAAAAAACCAATTGCTCTGAGTATATCAAGAAGACTTTGGTATTATTTATTTATATATTAAAATTATTTTAGAGGAATATATGGCTGAATTAGAAATTAAAAAAACCGAAGTACTCGTATTAGGTAGCGGCCCGGGTGGTTACAGCGCTGCATTTCGCGCCGCAGATTTAGGTAAAAAAGTCATACTAGTGGAAAGAGAATCGACATTAGGGGGTGTTTGTTTAAATGTCGGATGTATCCCCTCTAAAGCGTTATTACATGCGGCTAAAGTGATAGAAGACGCCCGCGCCATGGCTGAATTGGGTGTAAGTTTTGGTAAACCTAAAATTGATATCAAACAATTGCGTAGCTGGAAAGATAGTGTCGTAAAAAAATTAACTGGTGGCTTATCCCTGTTAGCTAAACAACGTAAAGTTGAATGCATTGTTGGTGAAGGAAAATTTACCGGGAAAAATGAATTAACGGTTGGAAAACAGAAAATTGTTTTTGAACAAGCCATCATTGCGGTGGGTTCGCAGCCGATACGTTTGCCTTTTTTACCGGATGATCCCCGAATTATCGATTCAACCGGTGCACTTGAATTAAAAGAAGTTCAGCGTAATCTCTTAGTGTTAGGTGGCGGCATCATCGGTATGGAAATGGCAACAGTTTACCATGCCTTGGGTAGTGATATTACCGTGGTAGAAGCTGGTGACATGATCATCAATGGCGCTGATAAAGATATGGTAATGCCTTTATATAAACGTTTGCAAAAACAGTATAAATTTTTATTAAAAACCAAAGTAACCAAAGTCGAAGCTAAGAAAGATGGCCTATGGGTGACGTTTGAAGGTGAGGGAGCTTCAAAACCACAACGATTTGATCAAATTTTATCTGCCGTAGGTCGTAAACCAAATGGAAAATTAATGGGTGCCGAAGTCTTAGGTATCAATGTCACTGAACAAGGTTTTATTCCGGTCGATAAACAACTGAGAACCAATATCCCACATATTTTCGCTATTGGGGATGTCATTGGTAATCCTATGTTGGCACACAAAGCCGTGGCAGAAGGGCGTGTCGCAGCCGAAGTAATTGCCGGTAAAAAGCACTTTTTCGAACCGCGTTGTATTCCTTCCGTGGCTTATACTGATCCCGAAATTACTTGGGTTGGCTTAACGGAAATACTTGCTAAAGAGAAAAATATTCCTTACGAAAAAGCCGTTTTTCCCTGGTTAGCGAGTGGGCGTTCCTTGGGACAAGGGCGTGATGAGGGTTTGACTAAATTATTATTTGATCCCAAAACCCACCGTATTTTGGGCGCAGGCATCGTCGGTCCTAATGCAGGTGAACTGATTGCTGAAATTGCATTGGCGATAGAAATGGGTTGTGAAGCCGAAGATATTGCATTAACGATACATCCTCATCCCACACTATCTGAGACTGTGATGCTAGCCAGTGAAATCTTTGAAGGAACGATTACTGATTTATATATGCCTAAGAAAAAAACGAGTTAATCAAATAAGATGAGTATCAACGAATAGGCACATCTATTATTTTTAATTAATAAAAGAAAGACTGATCCAAGGCAAGGAAGGTGTTACACTTTTTAATGACAGTAGTTTGATAAGAATAGATTTTATTTGCAAGGAGAGTATATGAAAACTTATCGAATAAAAAAAATCTATGCAGATAGTCTAATAGGTTTGCATGGTCTGTATATGACGCCTTCAGAATGTTGGTATTGCGTGAATGTTAATGTGTTTGACCATCAAACGACAAATAGTTTTTTGGCATGCCCTGATTTGTTGACGCATTTACCTAAAAGTTGCGATAGTGGGCTGGTCCATACGGTTTTAAAACAAGCTCAATTTGATAAAAATGCGCCTGAGCAATTCAAAAGACTCAAAGAATATTTGAAGTTAGCCCAACAAAAAGATAAAAATGATGAAATAAAATTTGATTTGGGAGACTCGATTAGGCAATTTTTTTTTGGTTTTTTGGTCATTGCAGTTGGTGGTGTTGGTATTGCTTTGATGCTTCTTCTTATGGGTTTGTCACCCGCTAATTCTGGCTGGATAGCATTATTATTTATTATTCCTGTGCTAGTCTGTACAACGCATGGTTTTATCAAGCTAAGTATAAGCTATTTAAAATTAGGGATGGGAATTTTTTTGTCTTGTTTTAGGAAAAAAAATGTTAGACGGCTAACGGAATTAGAAAATGAACTACATTTTTTTTGCTCTCAAGTACTGCCGCCACCAAGTTATACGGATGTGATGGCAAGTAGTAGTAGTACAGTTTCTCTTTCTGCGCCTGAGTGGGATGTAGAACCTCCTACTTATGAAGAGGCAATTAGATTGGCGCATATGGTGACAGCTCCAGCTTCAGTTCCAATGTCTCTTTCTGCATCGGCTTTATTGGGCAGTCATTCAACCCATTTTTTTCATCAGGCTCATTTTGTTTCTAGCAACAGTCTAATCAATGATAATCCATCATCGCTA
Source organism: Candidatus Rickettsiella isopodorum (assembly GCF_001881495.1). Classification (NCBI taxonomy): domain Bacteria; kingdom Pseudomonadati; phylum Pseudomonadota; class Gammaproteobacteria; order Legionellales; family Coxiellaceae; genus Rickettsiella; species Candidatus Rickettsiella isopodorum. Next base: position 13,635 of record NZ_LUKY01000027.1, read on the forward strand.
ACTAGTCAGTATGGTTTTAGTAAAACGATCGCTGCACAACACTAAACTTTGCTATAGCTACCATCATTATTTTCTGCCCAGCGTTGAATAATAGGTTTGATTAAATGAGGATAGTCGCTGTTTAGTGTTGTGCTGAGATTTAAGACATGTGGAATTAAATCATGATCGCGTTTAAGATCAGCGATGCGTAATTGCTGCCAACCGGTTTGGCGCAAGCCCCAAATTTCACCGGGGCCGCGTAATTCTAAATCGCGTTGAGCGATCATAAAACCGTCGTTGCTGCTTCGCATAATACCTAAACGTTCTTTAGCTAATGGGGATAAGGTTTGATAAAGTAAAATACAAAAACTTTTGCTATCACTACGACCGACGCGACCCCGCAATTGATGAAGTTGTGCTAAGCCTAAGCGTTCAGCATTTTCAATGACAATTAAATTAGCACTACTGACATCGACACCCACTTCAATGACTGAAGTGGCTACTAATAAATCAATCTCACCCTTTTTAAAATCACGCATAATCCGTTCTTTTTCAGCACTCGGCAGTCTTCCGTGTATTAATCCCAAGCGTAAATCGGTTAAATCCGCTTTTAATGCTTTAAAAGTCGTTTCAGCCGCTTGATAATGTTGTAAATCCGATTCTTCTATGAGTGGACATACCCAATAGACTTGTTTTTGTTGAGTGCACGTGGCACGCACTCTTTCTATTACATCTGAACGGCGATGATCGGAGAGAACAATAGTTTGTACAGGTAGGCGGCCGGGTGGTAATTCATCTAGAAAAGAAATATCTAAATCGGTAAAACTTGTCATGGCTAAAGTTCGCGGAATCGGTGTGGCGGTCATGAATAGCTGATGGGCTTGTAAATTTTCTTGCTGACCTTTTTTCCATAAGGCTAAACGTTGTTGTACACCAAACCGATGCTGTTCATCGACGATAATGAAACCTAAGTTTTCAAAATGCACGCCATCTTGAAAAAGTGCGTGAGTGCCAATAGCGATATGTGCTTTGCCAATTTTTATTTCATCCAAAATTTGTTTTTTGACTTTGCCTTTTAAACCTGCATTTAAACACACCACATGAAAACCTAAAGGGGTTAGCCAGCGATGAAAATGCTGATAATGCTGTTCACTTAATAATTCAGTTGGAGCCATGAGAGCGACTTGATAGTGATTAGCAATGGCAATTAATGTAGCAAAGGCAGCGACGACGGTTTTACCTGAACCCACATCACCTTGTAATAAGCGCTGCATCGGAATCACGCCTTGCATATCGTGATTAATTTCTTTGATGACGCGTTTTTGTGCTTGAGTTAATTGAAAAGGTAAGGCAGTCAAAAACCGTTTAATTAAAGCAGGATCAGCTTTTAAATGAGGTGCAATTTCGGCAGCACGTTTTTTCTTCATTTGTTGAACACTAAGCGAATGAGCGAGTAATTCTTCTAAGGCCAAACGTTGTTGGGTAATATGTTTTCCAGTTGCTAATTCGTCTAAAGGGGCATCGGCAGGAGGGCGGTGGATGTAATATAAAGCTTCCAATAAAGTAGGGAATTGGATACGTTTTAGTAAATTTTCAGGTAAATATTCAGGAAAATAATGCTGTTGTTTGTGGATTAACTTAGTTTCAGCCTTTGTGAATAATAAATGTAATACTTGAGTGATCAGTTTGTGCCATAGGCGTTGGGACATGCCCGGTGTACTGGGATAAATACCGGTTAAATAATTGGGTAAAATAAGCTGATTATGACTGCGTAAGAATTCATAGTCGGGATGGATCATTTCTAATTCAAAAAACTTATTTTTTTTTGTGCGTATTTCTCCAAAGCAAAGTAAACGCAGTCCTTTTTTAAATTGTTGAGATTGCTTAGGTTTGAAATGAAAAAATCGTAGCGTAATACAGCCTGTCTCATCACTGAGTTTACAAGAATAGCCTTTTCTGCTTTTAATGCGGTGTGAGTCGGCCTGAATAACGCCTGCAATTAGTGCGTGCGTGCCACTACGAAGCGCTTCGATAGGCGTAAGTTGAGTCCTATTTTCATAACGTAACGGTAGATGCAGCAGCAGATCTTGTAAGTTAAGTATTCCACATTTGTTCAAATAGCCGGTTATTTTTTGGCCAACACCGAGCAATTGTGTACAGCTAATTTCTGCCAACGTCTGTTTGTTAGCGACATTGGGGTTTTTTAAACCTAGGTTTTGCATAATGCAATCTCTACGCTAGCGATTATTTAAACAACCAATAAAAATGTCATTATACTCAGCTTAACAAACTTGAGTGTATACTCATAGCAATTGGTTTTTTGGCAAGTGGCGCGAAGAGAGCGAGTTGAGCAGCAACACAGACAAAAATTCAAGTGCGAAGAATAGATAAAGACTAGCAAAGTCAGCTAGGATATGCTCCAATAAGTCGCATATTATTGTTTGAAAAAGAGGCCGTTTTTTATGGATTCGGAAAAAATTAATCAGCTTATTAAACTCCTGAATGAGCATGGTTTGACTGAAATTGAATTTTCTGAAGGGGATCAATCGATACGCATAAAGCGACAATCATCTTCACCTGCTCGGACAACACGCTTACAGCCTAGTTCTGCGGGTGAAATTATGCCACCTCAAACAGCGTCTTCAGCCTTTTCAGATGTTGAAATAAGTGGTCATAAAGTGCGTTCACCGATGGTAGGTACTGTTTATTTGGCGCCCAGTCCAGATGCTCCTCCTTTTGTGAGTTTAGGTCAGACAGTTAAATTAGGTGAAGTGTTGTGTATAGTCGAAGCTATGAAAATGATGAATCAGATTGAAGCAGATAAAGCGGGCATCATTAAAGCTAGGTTAGTAGAAAATGGTACGCCCGTTGAATATAATCAAGCGTTATTCGTGATTGAATAGAAACTTACTAATTGACTTTATTTCGTTCTTGCAACAGCGGGTGTTACGGCTAGAAAAAATGAGTAGGTAAAAATAATGCTAAATAAAGTGGTTATTGCAAATCGTGGTGAAATTGCTTTACGTATTTTACGTGCCTGTAAAGAATTAGGTATACAAACCGTTGCCTTACATTCAACTGCCGATGATAATTTAAAGCATGTGAAATTAGCTGATGAAACGGTTTGTATTGGTCCTCCGCCTGCTGCGAAAAGTTATTTAAACATTCCTGCCATTATCAGTGCGGCTGAAATTACCGATGCGATGGGTATACATCCAGGTTATGGTTTTCTTTCTGAAAATGCAGATTTTGCAGAACGTGTTCAGCAAAGTGGTTTTGTTTTTATTGGGCCTGAGCCTGAGACCATCCGTATGATGGGTGATAAGGTATCGGCAATTGCTGCGATGCGTAAAGCTAAGATCCCTTGTGTACCTGGTTCAGAAGGAGAATTGGATAATGATGACAAAAAAAATCTAAAAATTGCGCAAAAAATTGGTTATCCAGTTTTGATCAAAGCGGCAGGAGGTGGTGGTGGGCGAGGAATACGCGTGGTGCATAGTGAAGCAGCGCTTTTAAATGCGATTGCGATGACACGATCCGAAGCACACGCTAATTTTAAAAACGCAAGCGTCTATTTGGAAAAATTTTTAACGAATCCTAGACATATCGAAATTCAGGTATTAGGTGATGGTCAAGGTCATGCTATACATTTAGGTGAGCGAGATTGTTCAATGCAACGCCGTCATCAAAAGGTTATTGAAGAAGCGCCTGCTGTCGGGATTACTGAAAAGCAACGTCAGCATATGGGTGAACTGTGTGTGAAAGCCTGTCGTGATATGAACTATCGAGGGGCGGGTACTTTTGAATTTCTGTATGAAAATGGTGATTTTTACTTCATTGAAATGAATACACGTATTCAAGTCGAGCATCCTATTACGGAAATGATTACGGGTGTTGATTTAGTGGTTGAGCAATTGCGTATCGCATCCGATGAAAAATTAAATTATAAACAAAAACAAATTAGGATACGGGGTCATGCGATTGAATGTCGTATTAATGCTGAGGACCCGAAAACGTTTATGCCTTCCCCAGGAACAATTACCTTATATCATCCTCCAGGGGGTCCTGGGATCCGTGTTGATACGCCCATTTATACTGGATATCGGGTGCCGCCTTATTATGATTCCTTGATAGGTAAATTAATTGCGTATGGAGAGACACGCGAAATTGCACTGGCACGATTACGCAATGCCTTAGATGAAATTGTGATCGAAGGTATTCATACTAATATTGCGATGCATCAAGCTTTAGTACGTGATGCCAATTTTATTAAAGGTGGAACCAATATCCATTACCTTGAACAACGTTTAGCGTTATAAATAGTATGAGATCTCATTTCAATGATGGCTTGCTTACAATTACATCTTAATACACAGCGCGAGCATACCGAAAGGCTGAGTGAATTTTTAGAGAACGCCTCCGCTTTATCGATTACTTGGCAGGCATTGGATGAACAAAGTGTGTATGAACCCCCTTTAGATAGCACACCCCTTTGGCAGCAAGTTAAAATCAGTGCTGTCTTCCCAGAGCATACTTCATTATCTGCGTTGATGGATGCTTTGCACCAAGAATTTAATGAAAAAATTATTTTAGCCAGTCATAGTGAAATATTAGCGGATCAAGCTTGGGAACGACTATGGCTGAATGATTTTAAACCAATGCGCTTTGGAAAAAAGATCTGGATTTGTCCTAGTGCTTATGAACCACCGGTGAAAACCGCTGTGAATATACGTTTAGACCCGGGTTTAGCCTTTGGTACCGGCACCCATCCGAGTACTGCCTTATGTTTAGAATGGTTAGATAGCCAGCGACTTCAAAATAAAACGGTAATCGATTATGGCTGCGGTTCCGGTATTTTAGCGATAGCGGCTGTGAAATGTGGCGCAAAGCAGGTGATAGCCGTGGATCATGATCCGCAAGCATTAGCCGCAACGACAATGAATGCTGAGAAGAATGAGATATCCGCAGAAAAATTAAAGATTTTTTTGCCTATTGATTTTCAATCGCAGGAACCGGTCGATATTTTTCTGGCTAATATCTTAGCTCAACCCTTGATCGATTTAGCGACTTATTTTAGGTCCTTAGTTAAATCGGGAGCCTATTGTATATTAGCAGGGATTTTAAATGAACAAATTGAGCCTGTGCAGCAAGCCTATCGTGTTGCAGGATTTAAAATAATGACTATTCATCATCAACAAGAATGGGTCAGTTTGGTGGGGAGTGCAGTGTAAAATTTTATGAAATTGCTTGCCTGTGGAATTAATCATGAAACAGCGGATCTCACAATCAGGGAACAGTTAAGTTTTAGTAAAGATTATTTGGCAAGTTCTTTGCGCGCTATGTTACAGGATACCTTCACAGAAGAGGTTGTGATTTTATCGACCTGTCATCGTACGGAATTCTATTGTATTAATGGTGATCCACAAAATACTATGAACTGGTTGTATCGACATAAAAAGCTTCCACAAGATAGCCTAAAATCTCATTGGTATGTTTACCAGCAAGAAGATGCTTTGCGTCATTTACTGCGTTTAGCCAGCGGTTTAGATTCTAAAATTTTAGGTGAACCACAAATTTTAGGGCAGATAAAACAGGCCTATTCTTTAGCACATTCCTTAGGAAGTGTGGGGGCGCATTTTAATCGACTGTTTCAATATGTATTTTCTGTCAGCAAACAAGTGCGTTTTGCCACTGATATTACTGCCCACCCGGTATCGCTTGCATTTTCGGTGGTGACTTGCGCCAAACAAATTTTTGCCCATTTGGCTGATACGCGGGTTTTGTTGGTAGGTGCGGGCGAGACGATTTCCTTAGTGGCTAAACATTTATTCTCACAAGGCGTTTGTCATTTCTGGATTGCCAATCGGACGCCACAGCAAGCAGAAAAACTGAGCACAGCTATCGACGGCCAGGCGATTTGTTTAAATGCGATCCCTTATTTTTTAGCCAAAGCCGATATTATTATTGCCGCGACGGCGAGTGATGCACCGCTAGTTAAAAAGGTTATGTTAGAAGAGGCTTTAAAAGAACGTAAACGCCGACCTTTATTTATTGCTGATCTCGGTATGCCTAGAGATATAGAGCCTAGTGTCCATGAATTAGAAGATGTATACCTTTATACACTCGATGATTTGCATAAGTTAATCCAGAAGAATCAACAAGGCCGAAAAGCCGCAGCCGTAAAAGCTGAAAGCCTGATAGAAGAAAAGGTTCAACATTACCTAGAACAGTTGAAAATAAAAGCCGCTGCTACACCGATCATTTGTTCTTATCGCCAGAAAGCGGAACAATTCCGTGATGCAGAAGTCAAAAAAGCCTTAGCTTTGTTAGAGAAAGGCCATGCACAAGAGGAAGTCATCAAACACTTAGCTTATCGATTAACCAATAAACTCATCCATGCGCCGAGCGTTGCTTTAAGTAAAGCGGCGAAACTCAATCAAAAAGATCTATTCACAATGTGATCAATGAGATTATGCAAGGACTATAATGCTTATAGCAGGATGGGATGTTCAGGCCGAAACGAAAGCCTCAGCCTGAGTGGTTGACAAATGATAACGAGTTAGAAGCTTTTACTTACTTGTTTCGTTGGGATTGTATTTTGAGAGTCTTCTATATTTTGACTGCTTGTATTGTTAAATACACTGTGCCGTCTGGGTACTGTTACTGTTTTGAGGCTTTGTGAAGCGTCTTCTCCGCTTGACGAAACCAATTTTTCCAATTCATTTTCAATGGATGATTTCATCGATGAATGATGAGGTATTGTTTCCATTATATGATTTCTAGCGTGTTCTAATTGCTTTGATAGGTCCTTACTGATCTCAAGTGTTGTTTTAATTTTATTGCAACTGCGTAATGCAAAGAGACTTGCTATGCCCAGACCTGCGCTGGGTAAAAAGGTAGTGAGTACGAGTAAAGGCAGCCAACTCCCGATCGCTGTAAAGATGGGTAGGATAAGCGCAGCCGCAGGCGGAAAAAATTGGACTAATAATGTTGCAGCAGCGAACAATAGGACTGTCGTTATAAAAGCTCCACCAAGCCATAAAATCATTTTATTAGTTTTAATTTTCGCTTTTTTAAAAGCATCTTCAGTTTGAGCTTGATAAGTTTTTTCAAGTGAATCTAAATTTTCAATGAGGCTAGATAGTTTTTGATCGATCTGAGGATTAGCTAAATATTCGCGACTGGCTGGACAAAGTAAAGTGGTATTAATAGTTTTTTCATCGAAATCAAATAGGACGGGCATAATAACCTCATTGTTATTGTAATAAATAATTAATTGCTTAATAGTGTCAATTCACTATTGAGTATTTTGATCTTACAGGATGAGGTTAAAAAAAAACTAATTCGAAGTTTACCTAAGCAGTAATAATTTTGGTAATCACATCTAAAAAATAAAAATTTTAAACACTAAAAAAGTATTTCAAGCTAAACCAACGCACTAAACTGGCGAGACTGGCGAGTATAAATAATAAGCTAGCAAACCAGAGTAAGCTGCCGGTATAAGTGAAGCTAAATAAAAAGCTCGCTAAAGTGCAAAATAAACTCATCAAAGTGGCATAGATGGCTATCCGTGCTTCCATCGGTTCAGGGCTTGCTTCGATGCAGAGTCGTTGTAAAGGACTGGACAGTGCGGTACCGAAACAAAAAATCATTAAGCTGATAACCAGTCCGATGAGCTTATTTGGAAAAATAAAACTTAAACCTACTGCGAGTAAGCTCGAGAATAAGGAAATGACTAAGCCGTAATTAATTAAATGATTTATTTCTATATGATGGATAATTCGTTGCACAATTCGTGTGCCTAAAATCTGACTGCCAAATATTAAAATTTGTATTAGACCAAAATAAAGCGAATTTAATTTAAATTGACTGATGATTAAAAACGGACCACCCACGATCCATGCCATTTTAGCTGAGACATTAAAACTAATAATAAATAGATTAAACATAAATGCTTTATTTTTAAGAATCTGCTGATAGTTTATTAGCACAGGTGACCATCTGAACATTAATCTTCGGGTGTTTGTGTGAGTTCCTGGCATGATGAAACATAAACCTAACCAAATGATACTGGCACTTAGCGCTAAAAAAACAAATATCCAACGCCAGTTGAGCGATTGTAAAAAAATCCCACCTAGCAGAGGTCCTACAGCCGGAGCTAAGATCACTACGCTGCTCATCACAGTTAAAATTTGAATCGCTTGTTTACGTTGATAAGCTTCGTGTATGCAGGCATAACCGGCTGCACTTAAAGTAGACACCACAGCCCCTTGCATAAATCGTGCGATGAGTAAAGTGCTAATGTTCTCAGTGAATGCGCAGATCCACGTGGCGGTAGTAAATAAAACTCCACCTATCAGTAAAACGGATTTTCTACCAAATCGATCCGAGATAGGACCTGATAATAAATGAAAAGCGCTTGCGCCGAAAAACCAGGCAGTTAAAGTTTGTCGGCCTAATTCGGCACTGATTCCGAGATCGTTAATCATACTCGGCAAAGCCGGTAAGTACATATCGTTGGCTAAATAATTAATTATTTCGTAGCAAACTAATAACAATGGAAAAAATGGGATCAGTAGTATTTTTTTTTTAAATTCTATTTTTAAATAGTGAGACATATTTTTAATAATTTATTGAGTCAATTTAATTTTTATTTAATATAGGCTTAATATAATCTACTTATACTAATTATCTATTTTTTTATTTTATTAAAAATTTATTACTAATTTTAACATTAAGAGGTTAAGCATCGCTATGTTATCGATACAAAAAAGAATTAAGAAAAAGAATCACCGTTATGCATTGAGGAAAAAAGTAAATGGCTTGAAGAAAATCAGCAACGATAAAAAAATTTATGTTTGGCCAGAGGATGCGAAACAAAAAAATGATCATTTTAATGTTATTATGTTATTTCCTACCAAAGCTTAAATTGCAATCTTAGTTCGGATAAAATCTATCATCTCACGTTAAATTTCTTAAGCAAAAACAATTAATTTCATTGAGTATTTTTTGTGTAGCTAGGTTGGCGGCCAGCGCTCCACCGTAAGGATCATCATGCGGTGCGATTTGCATCACAATAAAATCCTGAGTCGCAATGACATGTCTGGATCGAGCATCAATGAGTTGCGCACGTATCGCGATGCGGAAACGACTGGGAAGGGTGATAAATTCTTGTTGAAAGCTGAGTAATTGCGTATTGAGTATCCAATCGTAATAAGTGGTGGACGGTGTATTAATAATTGCTTGAAAATAACCGGTATGTTGTAACGAGTTGATCAATAAAGCCTGTAACATTTGTGTGGGCATGTTGGCCCAGCGGTTTTGTGAAAAATATTGGATTTGATAACAGGCCGGAATATAAATCATACGTGGGCTATTATAAGCTGCATTCGCACGGGGTTGATTGACTAAAATAGTGCTACATCCTTGTTGAATGGAGCAATCCCAATCTGGATCAGGCATGGCTAAGGTAAAGTAATGCATCGGTGGTATTTTAACGGGTTCAAATATCGAACAGGCGGATAACAGCAGGAAACTTAACAAACAGACAGCCGCTTTATGGACGCTATTATTTTTACTGAAGCCAAGACAACGTAGAAAGTTAAACACGCTATTGTTCTCCTGGTCCTAAAGGGGGTGGTTTTTGTCCGCGAATTAATATACTAGGGTTTTGTCTTAGATTATCTGATAGTTCAAGCAAATTATCGGTCATGATACTTAAATTATTTAATACTTGATTGGTAGAAGGAAGTGTTTGTTGGGTTAATGTATTCATTAAAGATGGAAATGAACGGGTTGAACGAGCCGTATTGATTAAAATAGTATCGAGACGTTTACTTTGAGCGGCTAAATGATGACTGGTTATGGATAAATTATTTAAAATCTTTCTAAATAAAATGGGGTTTTCGCCACCTAATACGTCATTAATATCCTGTGTAATTTGTTTCATATTATTATTTAAATTGCGCAATGTCGTATCTAAACGCAAAAACAAGGAAGGAGTACTTTTAATAATAGGATATTTTTCACCGGGAAGCAGTGGAATACGATTGACGTTAGAGTCACTACCTTGTAACGCGAGATAGGTGATACCCGTCAAACCTTGACTATTTAAGGTAGCTGTCGTTCCTTCAGTAATGGGTGTATGCTCTTCTATTTGTAGCACCAAGCGAACTTGTTCTGGATTTTTATGACTTAAAAAAATTTTCTTAACCGTACCAACATTAACACCATTATATTTAACGGGAGAATTAACGCCTAAGCCGGCTACGGATTCATTCATGATGACCATAAAATTTTTATAGCGCTTTGTGGATAATCCAGCCGATAACCACGTAATGAAAATAATGAGGGCGATGGTTAAAATAAGAACAAAAGCACCGACTAAGGTATAATTGACTTTAGATTCCATGATTTCCCTCGTAAAGATGTTGCGTAGTGCGTCCCCGTGGCCCTTGAAAATAAGCGCTTATAGCAGCTTGCTTGGATTGTGTTAGTTGTGCCATGGGTGCAAATTCTAAAACGCGTCCTGCACTTAAAAAAGCAACTTTATCGGTAATTTGCCATAAGGTATCCAAATCATGTGTGACCATGACGATGGTTAATCCTAAAATACTGCGTAAATTTAAAACAAGTGCATCAAATTCTTCGGCACCTTGTGGATCGAGGCCTGATGTGGGTTCATCCAGTAACAGTAATTCAGGATCCATCACCAAAGCTCGTGCGAGAGCGGCTCGCTTAAGCATCCCGCCACTGAGTTCAGAGGGATATTTTGTGACGGATTCTATCGGCAAGCCCACCGCTAATAATTTAATTAAAGCGAGTTCTTTGATAGTCGTTTTGTCCAATTGAGTATGTTCTTGTAGAGGAAAAGCAATATTTTCAATCACGTTAAGCGATGTAAAGAGTGCAGATTGTTGAAATAAGACTCCCCAACGACATTGTAATTTGAGCAACTCAGTTGAGGAAAGTTTGCTTAAATTTTTACCAAATACGGTGATGTTTCCCGAAGTCGGTGTCAGTAATGCTAAAATTTCGCGCAACAAGGTCGATTTACCAGAACCACTACCCCCGACAATGGCAATGATTTCTCCACGTTGCACTTGTAAATTAATGCCACAGTGGATCCATTGGCCAGCGAGGTATAGTTTAACATTTTCAACTTTTATAACCGGGTCAGACGACTGCATAATCTGAGTATAGCGCGATTTTGACTACCTGAGACTTCACATGAGAAAATAACGAGGATTAGATATTTAGCTTGCTAAATAAAATTGAAAAGAGTGCATCGGCGACAATAATAAAAAAGATGCCTTGTACCACGCTGCGTGTGGTTTGTTTGCCAACACTATCAGCACTGCCACTGACACGCAAACCTTGGAAACAAGCAGTGCTGGCAATAATCAGCGCAAATATGGGTGCTTTACCGATGCCAATAATGAGCGAAGAAAGTGAAACAACTTTTGGAAAGCGTTGTAAGAAATCAGTATAACTAATATTTAGCATATTATGTGTCATCGCCATCCCACCGAGTAGACCAAAAATATCTGCCCAAATCGTGAGTAAGGGTAAAGCAATCAATAAGCCCCAAATACGTGGTAAAATTAACAATTGACTCGGTAAAACACCCATCGTGTTTAAAGCATCAATTTCTTCTTTAATCTTCATCATACCCAGTTGAGCCGTAAATGACGATCCACTACGACCGGCTATCATGATCGCCGTCAACAATGGCGCAAATTCACGTAGTATGGCCAATCCTAATAAATCAATGATAAACATGGTCGCGCCAAAATTTTTTAATTGAAACCCCATTTGATAGGTTAAGACAATACCAATCATAAAAGATAATAAGGCAATAATGGCTAAGGCATCTAAGCCGGTATTTTCAATGATACCTAGGATGGCATGACCACGAAGTTGACGCGGATGCCAAATAGTATGCCAGGCGCTAAAAAAGTTTTTCCCAATAAAACGTAAAAAAGATTTAAATTCCTGCCATGATTCGACTGTTTTTTTACCGAGTAAGGCTAAACCGGTATAAGTTTTTACACTGGGTAGCGGTTTTATTTGTTTGGCTGTCTGTTCTATCATCCCAAACAGTGCGTTGTGTTTGGGATTCAAACCGATGAGTTGGACTTCTCTTTTTTTAGCCAGTTGTTTTTTCCATTGATAAAGTTGCCAAGCACCACTGCTATCCATACGTGTGATGGATTTAGTATTTAAAATGAGTGGGGATGCTGTGTTGTGGTTCAGCTTTTTAAAAGATTGATCTAAGCTTTTTTTATGAATACCGTTTAAGGTCCAGGAACCGAAACAGTCGATCTGATTTTTTTGCTGTGCTGAGATGGCAATAGAAGCATTAACTGATTTCGACATGAAGCATAACCTAAGATAATAACTTAAACTTTACCAGCAAATATCGAGAAGCATACTCACAGCCATTGAGTTTTTGGCAAGTGCCGCGAAGAGGATTGCAAGTTGAGCGACAACACACAGACAAAAATTCAAGTACGAAGCGTATCACGCACAAAAAAATATCCCTTCACTGAAGAAGGGATACCTAAATTTGCCCGGCGCCTTTTTTATTAAAAAGGTTTTGAAGTATGCCAATAAATAGTTGGGCCTCGGTTAGGAATTAATTTATTGGTAGCGAGATTATGGTATTCGCTGCAAACATAACGATATTGACATGATGCAATATTTGTACATGCATGTGGTGAAACGTTTAGTCTGGTTAATAACTGCCGTATACATGCGCAATCATAATATGAACCAGAGCAAAAACCAGCCTTTTTTACTAAGTGAGCATTAAATGCACAAGCACTTTGTCCTGGATGGGCATTAGCCACATTGATGCTACTTAATAAACCCATGCAAATAGCTGAAGCCATTAGTAATAATTTTTTCATACTATCCCCTTAGGTTATATAGTGTAAAACCTTATAGCGCCCGCTATAGTGGTCTACTCATTTTTAGAATAGCTTATGAATCATTAAGATTCAATTTTCCAAGCTTTATATAACGCGCTATCCAGCACTCGACTTCGTGATGAGCTTTAGGTATAAAGTGGTCATATGAAGACCTCTTTATTCAATAGATTGACCTTAATTGTCGAACGTTACGAAGAATTAACTGCCTTGTTGGGTGATATGGACGTGATTAAGGATCAAAATCATTTCCGTGACTTATCTAAGGAGTATGTTCAGTTAGGCTCTGTCGTACAATGTTTTCAGCAATATCGGACTAACTTAGATATCCTAAATCAAGCCGAGCAATGTTTGCATGATAAGGATACGGTAGTGCGAGAGCTTGCCGCAGAAGAAATTAAAATTGCACAACAAAAACAACAAGAGTTAGAAAAAGAATTAGAACACTTATTATTGCCGCAAGATCCTAATGATCAACGGAATGTTTTTTTAGAAATTCGTGCAGCTGCTGGAGGCGACGAAGCGGCTATTTTTTCCGGTGATTTATTTCGGATGTATTCGCGTTACGCCGAAAATCAAGGTTGGACAATGGAAATTATTCATATGAATCCTAGCGAACAAGGAGGTTATAAAGAAATTATTGCACGTATCGCTGGAACGGCTGTTTATGCGCATTTGAAATTTGAATCCGGCGCGCATCGTGTGCAACGCGTGCCTAAAACCGAAGCACAGGGGCGTGTGCATACATCGACTTGTACAGTGGCGATACTACCGGAAATCGAATCGGTGGATGATGTCACCATCAACCCTGTAGATTTAAAAATTGATACCTTTCGTGCCTCAGGTGCAGGAGGACAACATGTACAAAAAACCGATTCTGCCATCCGTATTACCCATTTACCCTCTGGCTTAGTGGTTGAATGTCAAGATGAACGTTCACAACATAAAAATCGTGCTCGGGCTATGTCATTACTACAAGCTAAATTATTAACCGCTCAGAAAGCAAAGCAACAACGCGAGGAAGCAGAAACCCGTCGCGATCTTGTTGGTACTGGGGATCGTTCAGAGCGTATCCGGACCTATAATTTTCCTCAAGGTCGTTTAACCGATCACCGAATTAATCTAACGCTGTATCAATTATCTGATATCATGGAAGGCCATTTAGAGCCGGTTATTCAATCCTTGACGCGTGAATATCAAGCGGATGAATTAGCTGCCTTAGGTGATTAGACGTAAAACTTAATCGTTTTTCATGTGGAGGGAAGATCAATGTTTCGATCGATGGCTATTGCATTGTTTATTCTGTTATTACTCATTATTGGCGGTCACATCGCACTGACTTTATTTACCGGTGCTGTAATGATTAGTTTTAGCGTCTGGGGGTTTTTGGTTGCTTCAGTATTCTTTTTTTCGTTAAGTATTTTACTCTTATTTATTTTAACCTGGGCTGGAGCATTGATAATTGGTGCTATTGCGGTTATTTGGACGATTGTTGCTATTATTTTATTTCCGATTTTATTGCCGATTTTATTGCCGTTGTTAATTATCTTATTTTTTGTCTCCTATATTCGACGTAAGCAAAATCCTAAAGAATTTTAAGCGAGAGACTCTTCGCACTTGAATTTTTACCTGTGCTGCTGCGTGATTTGCAATCCTCTTCACGGCATTTGGGCACTTACCAAAAGACCAATTGCTGTGAGTATAATGACTTCTAACAGGCGCCTCTTATGTTGTTAGTTTCCTATTGGCGTTGGGCAATCAAAGAGTTAAATCGAACCAGTCCCAGCGCCTATTTAGACACAGAATTGTTATTTGCTCATGTTTTAGGACTAACACGGGCTCAATTACATAGCCAACTTCCCGATAGATTACTGACATTATCTCAGCAAAAAAGAATAAAACAATTGATTGCCCGTCGACAATCTGGAGAACCGATAGCCTATTTACTGGGTCGGCAGGAGTTTTGGTCGCTGTCTTTTGAAGTAACTCCTGAGGTACTGATACCTAGGCCAGAAACGGAATTATTAGTGCAAAAGATACTAGATGATTTTAGTACTGAGCAACGAAACATAGTGGATTTGGGAACCGGCTCGGCAGCCATTGCGGTCGCATTAGCATTGGCTAGACCTACATGGCAATTTATTGCAACGGATTATTCACCAGGTGCTTTACAGATTGCCGAACGCAATATCCGCCGTTATCACATACAAACGATAGAACTACGCCAGGGTGATTGGTGCCAGGCATTATTAGTCGGTGAAAAATTTGATATTATTCTCAGTAATCCACCTTATCTTACTCTCGATGATCCACACTTTCAAACGGAATGTGCTTTGGCTTACGAACCGAAAAATGCTTTAATTTCAGGGGAAAAAGGCTTGAAGGATTTAGAAATTATTATTCTACAAGCGCGTGAACATCTTCATCAAGGGGGTATTTTATTTTTAGAGCATGGCTATCAGCAGGCAGCTTTTGTTGAGGAATTTTTTTTAAAATATGGTTACCAGGAGATAAAAAATTACAAAGATTTAGCAGGTCATCAACGAGTTAGTAGTGGAAAATGGAATTAATTGAAAATATGATCTATAAATCATTAATAAAAAGAAGCACATTAATAAAAAGAAGAGACATGGCCCTGTACTTTGAAATAATTGCCATGTCGAATTATTTTTGGTATAGATGTGTTTGGTTTATGTGTGTGTGCCAATTCCGGCAAATGTTAAATTCTCAAGAGGAGAACTTTTTATGCCAGTAAAAAGAAAATCTGCAGCTCCAAAGCGACGTAAAAAACGCTCTACGGTTGCAAAGTCCACACCTACACGTAAAAGAAAAACGATAAAACGAAGAAAGAAAAAAGTGGGGATGACTGCTAAACCACGTCGTCGTAGAAAAACCACGGCTAAAAAAGTGACGCGCAAACCACGTCGCAGAAAAGCGGCAACACGTAAGAAGCCAGCGACTCGCCGTAAGACTGCTACGCGCAGAAAGACTAAAAAAAAAGTAGTTAGTCGGGTAAAAAAAAAGCCTAGTAAAAGCAAAGCCTCAAAAAAAACGTCGACGTCTTCCCGTGTTACCAGAAGTAGAAAGCCTATAGCTAAAAAAAAATCAACAAAAGTAGCGAAGGCAAAAGTTATCCGAGCTCCTTCTAAAAAAAAACAACAGCAAGCAAAGTCTGATTCCCAGGCGCTACCTGCGGTAAAACAACAATCATCAATAGAAACTAAAATGGCAGAACATAAAAAACCTAAAAAAGAATCTAAAAAACAACGTTCTTTACCAGAAACAAGGCTAGAATTGACTTCTATTAATTCGGAAATCGATTTAAATATAGCGCCTTATAAGGAACGTCCTGGGGAAGACTATATGAGCTCGAGCCAGCAGGCGTATTTTCGCCGTTTATTATTACAGCGAAAACGCGTATTGTTGGAAGATATGGGTCGAACCGTGCATCATCTACAAGATGAGGGTACTTCTTTGCCCGATATTAGTGATCGTGCCACGCAGGAAGAGGAATTTAATTTAGAACTTCGTGCACGTGACCGTGAACGTAAACTTATTAAGAAAATTGAGGATGCTTTACAGCAACTTGATGAAGGTCATTATGGCTTCTGTAATTCGTGTGGCGTTGAAATTGGAATTCGCCGCTTAGAAGCACGTCCTACCGCCAGTCTTTGTATTGATTGTAAAACTTTGGATGAGATTCGAGAAAAACAAACCGGTGGTTGAAACTATTGGGTCAAAAAATGCGAATTTTTCAAATAATGCTGAAAGAACCTTGCATGGCTGAAGCTAACCCAGCGTGTGCGCAGCCATTCAAGGAAAAAGTGACGACGCTTTCCTTGAAAATCCCCACCGCTACAAAAGAAAAACACAACTATTATTCAAGGCGCGGAACTTGTTCGTCCTTGCTGGGGTTTATTTTCAATGCAAAACGCATTAGTATCACTTTATAAATCCTCCTTAATTTTATTAACGGATTTTTACCAGTTGACCATGGCCTATGGTTATTGGAAGGCGGGTATTCACGAACGTGAAACGGTTTTTTACCATAACTTTCGACAAGCACCGTTTAATGGCAGATACACGATTTGTGCAGGCTTAGGTACATTAATTGACTACTTGCTTAATTTTCAATTTACTAAAGACGATATCGATTATTTAGCTGGATTGACTGATACGCAGGGGAAAGTATTATTTCCTACCGATTTTTTAAATTATTTACAACGTTTACGTTTTGCTTGTGACATCGATGCAATAGAGGAAGGCACTGTAGTTTTCCCGCAAGAACCTTTAGTTCGTGTTAAAGGGCCGTTATTACAATGTCAGTTACTTGAAAGTATTTTACTGAATATTATTAACTTTCAAAGTCTCATTGCCACGAGTGCCGCACGTTTATTACAAGCAAGCCGCGGCGAACCGATATTCGAATTCGGTTTACGTCGTGCACAAGGTTTCGATGGTGCGTTGATGGCTAGTCGAGCTGCTTATATTGGTGGTTGTTCTGCTACCTCTAATGTATTAGCTGGAAAATTATTAGGCATTCCAGTGCGTGGGACACATGCACATAGTTGGGTATTATGTTTTGAGAATGAATTAGCAGCGTTTCGTGCTTATGCGCAAACCTTTCCCGACCGCTGTATTTTTTTAGTGGATACCTATAACACAATTAAAGGAGTAAAAAATGCCATCAAGATCGCCGAAGAATTAAAACCGGAAGGATTTAAATTAGCCGGCATACGTTTAGACTCAGGTGATTTAGCTTATTTAAGTCAACAAGCACGCAAACTTTTAGATGCTGCAGGCTATCATGATGCGCTGATAGTGGGTAGTAATGATTTGAATCCTTTAGTGATTACCAGTTTAAAAGAACAAGGTGCAAGTATTAACGTTTGGGGAGTGGGCACACATTTAATTACTGCTTACGAACAGCCCGCACTCGAAGGTGTTTATAAATTAAGTGCAATTAAGTCTGCGCAAGGTGTATGGGAAAATAAAGTTAAATTATCCGAACAAACCATAAAAATTTCTACTCCTGGGATTTTATCAGTGCGGCGTTATTATGCGGATAAAGTGGATGGTTCGGCGATGGCGGATGCCATTTATGAGGAACGATTAGGGATTTCAGAAGATAATATTACTATTATTGACCCTATCGATCCGACGAAACGGCGCTCTATTTCCGCAGCAGCACCACACCGTGATTTATTAACGCCTATTTTTAGACGAGGAAAATTAGTTTACAAAGTACCTTCGTTAAAATCCAGTCAAGAAAAAACTCATCAGGAGTTACAACAATTTCATGAAAGTATTCGTCGATTGCTAAATCCTCATACTTATCCAGTGGGTTTAGAAGAGAAGCTGTATCATTTAAAGTTACAACTTATTTTAAAAGCAAAAACTTCTATTGATTCTTAAACTTTGAATTTATATTAATTAAATTTTTTAGTAAAAATAATTTTTTTTAAAAATGACAGGGAGCTCATATCGCAAAAGCCTCTTTCCTGCATTATCAAAAGAGTTTAAAATGAAAAATGCTAGATACTTTTTTTAAAGTAGCTAGCTTAATTAAATATAACAATTTTCTTTGCCCCAGGAATCTAACTTTTATGAAAAAAGCTTTGATCTTAGTAGATTTACAAAATGATTTTATGCCTGGAGGGTCCTTAGCAGTAGATAATGCTGACGAAGTTATTCCAGTGGCTAACCGAGTTCAGCAGTATTTTAAATATATTATTGCAACGCAAGATTGGCACCCAAAAGATCATACCTGTTTTGCAACGAATCATAAGGGACGTTTTCCAGGCGAGTTTATTCAGCAAGCAGGTTTGTCACAAATATTATGGCCTGTACATTGTGTACAAAATACCAAAGGGGCTGAATTTGTTAAAAATCTTAAATTGGATCATATTATTAAAGTCGTTCGCAAAGGCAGTGATCCAAAAATTGATAGTTATAGCGGTTTTTTTGACAATGGTCATCAAAAAGAAACTGGTTTGGCTGAGTTTCTTAAAGAATTACAGATTACCGAAGTGTATATTATGGGAGTAGCAACCGATTATTGTGTTAAATATACGGTGTTAGATGCCTGTAAATTAGGCTTTAAAACTTATTTGATTGAAGATGGATGTCGTGCTGTGAATGTTAATCCAGAAGATGGACGTTTGGCAATTTCCGAAATGAAAACCGTCGGCGTAAAAATAATTCAAAGTGATGAAGTTGAATAAGTCACTTATGAAAGTAGCGTGCGGAAAATAAAACAAAAGACACCGATTATTTAGGAACGTTGGATCGGAAAGCTAAGCACCTCTGATATCTCATCTACTTTTTCCATGAGCATTAATAGACGATCAATGCCTAAAGCAACTCCAGAACAATCAGGAAGTCCGTGTGTCAAAGCCGCTAACAAATATTGATCGAGAGGTATTTGTGGGGAGTGATTTTTAGCACGGGTGCAGAGGTCATTTTGAAAACGTAGTTTTTGTTCGTTCGCATCATTTAATTCATGAAAGCCATTGGCAAGTTCTATACCCTTTAGATAAACCTCAAAACGTTCCGCCACAGGGGTTGTTTCGTGGCGTATTTTGGCTAAAGCGGCTAAACCAACAGGAAAATCATAAATAAAAATTAATTGTTTAGGTAATTGTGGTTCAATGACATGAGACATTAAAAAGTTTAAATAATCTTCAACCGTGTTTAAATTTAAATTTTCGGTTGTTAAACCTAAATGAGCAGCGAGTTGTTTTGAATTTTTAAGCGATAGTAGGTGCGGATTGATCTTCAAATAACGTTGAAAAATTTCTGCATAACTAAAACGTTGCGCCGACTCGCAAACTAACAATCGTTTTAATAAGGTTTCTACTTCATCCATTAATTGATGATGATTATAGCCAGGACGATACCATTCTAATAAGCTAAATTCAGGATTGTGATAACGTCCCGATTCTCCTTGGTTACGAAATGCTTTAGAAATCTGATAAATGGGACCTGATCCCACGGCTAATAAACGTTTCATTGCAAACTCAGGCGAAGTTTGTAGATAAAGCGTTTGTTGATGGTCAGGATGATCTAAACAATATTGCGTTTGAAAACTATGCAAATGTGGATCTGTCACTGTGGCATGGGAAAGTACTGGAGTTTCTACTTCTAGAACCTCACGTTCGACAAAAAACTCACGAATAGCTTCTAAAAGTTTTGCGCGACAACGCAGCATGGATAACGTAGCAGTGGGTTGCCAGACGTTTTTTTTAAATTTCGTCATGGTGTTCGGCTATTTCTGTCCTGAGAATTAACCGTTTATAAACCCGTTCACTGATGAGGCCGGCGTTAAATTTGCGTTTAGCGTCAACAGACATCGGTTGACCATATTTTTTTAATACGAGACGGGTATGGGCACTGATATTTTCTAGTTTAGAGTCTAATAAAATATCTCGTAATTTTTCATCAAAAACTAAAAATTCACGTAAAGCAATACGTTGTCCATCGGTGCTAGGGACCAGCTGTTGCCAAATGACTACGCGTATGGTCTCGATAATATCGATCATTCTCGTTTTAGCTTCTTCAGCAGGAAAAGAGTTGACTAATCGTCTTAAAGTTTCAGCCACTCCATTACTATGCAGTGTGGTATAGACGGGATGCCCGGTTAAAGCCGCTTCAATAGAAGCGCCAATAGTTTCTGGGTCGCGCGATTCGCCGACTAAGATTAACCGCGGTTTACGTCGCAAGGCATTACGTACGCCGGCTGCGAAGCTGGGGAGATGTCTAGGTATCTCGGATTGACTGATGATGGAACTAGGCATAGCAATCGAGTCGTAAACAAATTCTATAGGGGCTTCATAAGTAAGGATTTTACGATGTGAATCTTCTTTTTCAGCCAGATCGCGAATGATAGCGGCTAACAACGTGGTTTTGCCAGAACCGGTTGCACCGGTGACATAGACGATACCTTGTGCTGGCGCTAAAGCGTCGATTAATGGAGTTTCTAGATTCAGATCGGACATTTTCGGTGGTGTACTCGGAATGGTACGAAAACTGATTTGGATCGCGTCATGACCTTCTACTAAGCAACCTGTGGCATTGACACGAAATCGATAACGCTCGTTACGATTAGGCCGAAATTCATAGTGTGTATCGATATCAACGCCACTTAAAATTTGTGCGCTACCATTCGGGCCATAGATAAGATTGAGTGTTTCTGAGACTTCAGTGTTGGATAATTTACGTTGGGTAATACGTAATAATCGACCGTAACTTTCAGCAAAGACTGGTTCACCGGTCTGTAGTGTAATATCTGAAGCGCCCACTTTTTGGCAATGGATTAGTAGCCGGGTTAAACAAGCCGCGGTGAAACGTACCGGTTCATCGGGAAGTAGATGGGCTGTCATCGTGTGTCACGATGGATTTCCATCGACTTGGATTAACTTGTAATTTTGGAAATGAAGTGATACGCAATATTTGATCGTTAATATGCAAATCAGAACTATCGCCGGTAACACCTAAATCGGTATGGGCAACAAAAGGTTTACTGACCATTCCTTTTAGTAATAAATTCCGATATAAAGCCATACCGGTGTAATCACGGGTTAAACGCGCTAAATTATCATTAAAAATAGCATTGGCTTGATTAATACCATCTTGCCAGCCTAATGTGGCATATTTTTTCCAAACGAGACGTTCTTCAGGTGTTTTCGGTAAAAAAGCAGGTAAAGGTAATTCGGGGTGTTGATAATCCATCCAGAGATAGTTACGCCATTGTGGTGGCGCGGTAGTGAAGTGTGCTTGGCTGATAATTTGATAAGTGCGATCGTCGATACGTAAGGTTTGTCCATCGGTGAGATTCAGCGAATTATTTCCCTGGACTAATACAGGAGGAA
The DNA here is from genome assembly GCF_001881495.1 of Candidatus Rickettsiella isopodorum. NCBI lineage: Bacteria > Pseudomonadati > Pseudomonadota > Gammaproteobacteria > Legionellales > Coxiellaceae > Rickettsiella > Candidatus Rickettsiella isopodorum. The sequence goes on from NZ_LUKY01000027.1 coordinate 35,413, forward strand.
TGACATTGTGGTCGAGTAAGATGAGATTAAAATTAAAAATACGATCTAATTGTGACGAATTTTTAGTTAACACGTGATTAATATGCTCAGATCGCCAAGCCAAACCGGCTTGAGCACCGATACTCATCGCAATATCTTGGAGTGCTTGTGAGTGTAAAGCGGTCATTTGTTTTTTGGCAGTCGTGACCTGTGCATGTAAATCCTGTAGTTGTGTTAAATTATCTAAACTACCTACGGTTTTATAATTAGATTGTGTGGTGCTGCAGGCCGTGAGCAGTGCACACAGACTTAAGCCTGTTACTAACGGGAGTGTATTTTTTCGGTAACCTGTAATTTTTTTTAGGTTAAATGATAGGCGTAAATATTTATGCAATAAATTTTCGACGCATTTAACATTAATTTTTAGCATAACGTAATTCAATGGTCTTAATGCCCGGATAAACAAAGATATTGGCTTTTTCTCCTGCTTGTAGATTGGCATTGCGAATGATATAGTTTAGGGGTGTATTTTGTGAGGAAATCGTTACTAAAACTGGAACTGCTGGGCATTTTCCTATGACTTCTAAATGGAAGTGAGCAAGTTTGGCGATACGCTGCAATAGTGGTTCAATCGGACCTGACCAATCAACCGAAGCGATCGTTTTTTCTAAGCCTGAAGAGCTAGGATAGGGTAGTGGTTTGCTAATAGGAGGGCTAGAGGCTTTCTCCAGTTCTTTTAATTCATTTAATGATTGACTAACGGAACGCGCTGCCTCGGCTAGTTTAATCGAGGCGTCGTCTGAACCCGTATTGATAGTGGGAGTTATGGAGTTAGGTAAGTTTTGTGAAGCACACCCCGATAGTAGACTCACAAAAAGCGCCACTGTTATTTTTTTCATGCTTATCTTATTGTAGATAAAATTGTGTAACTTACTTCTGCATTGAAACAAGAAGGAAATATAATGTCAAGCCATGGTTTTAGGGGTTCAGTTTAATTAAGGCATATTGCACTTGGCCTGCCGTTTTACAGTGTTGAATTTGCCAATTTTCTGGAAGCGTCAGATTTTTGAGACTGGCTTCGGCTTCAATATAAATTTTACTTTCCGGTGCCAAAAGCGTTTCTTTAACCAACCAGAAGCAGGCTGAGCCGATCAAATTTTGATGGAAAGGCGGATCCAGAAAGATGATATTAAATAAAGGTTTTTTTGGTTTAAAGAGTTGCGTTGCTACAAAAGGAAATTGTCCCTGATACACTTTGGCACGGTTTTCAGCGGCGAGCTGTTTGAGCTGTGTTTTTAAATAGGAAACTAATACAGTGGATTGTTCTATAAAAGTAACGGATTGAGCATATCGGGAGAGTGCTTCAAAACCTAAGGCACCGCTACCGGCGAATAAATCTAAGCAATGGGCATTAGCAATGTCAGGAGCTAACCAATTAAATAAAGTTTCTCGGATGCGATTGGGAGTAGGGCGTAAGTCGGGTATCGCTGGAAAATGAAGTTTTCTTCCGCGCCATTGTCCGCCGATGATTCTGACTTCATTCTTTTTCATAGAACAGACGTCTCTAGAGCTATTGAGTGTTATTATTCTTAAATAGAGTTTTAAGAATAATGTGACATGATTCGGTTAATAACGGATTGCGTTTAATTAGAAAAGTCATTTATTATAAGCGTTTTCAGTTACACTGCATAGATTATGTTTAAATTTTTAAAACGCAAAGAATCTCAACCCGACTTCTCTGATGAGGAGAGAGTGATTAGCAGTAAACCTCGTTTTTTTAATCGAATAAAAAATAGTTTACAAAAAACTCGTCATCAATTAACTGAAAGTCTTGCTCGCTTAGTATTAGGTAAAAAAAAGGTTGATGCCGAATTAATTGAGGAAGTTGAAGAGTTACTTTTAACAGCCGATGTCGGTCCCACAGTGACTGAAGAAATTATCCAGTGCTTAAGCACAAAATTAGCACGCAATCAATTAGCGGATGGGCTAGCGGTATGGGAGATATTAAAACAACAATTAGGCGAATTATTACAACCGTGTGAATCTGCGTTAGTGATTAATTCTGAGCATAAACCGACTGTTATTTTAGTGGTTGGCGTTAATGGTGTCGGTAAAACGACAAGTATTGGTAAGCTAGCTCATTACTTGCAGAAGCAAGGTAAACAGGTGATGTTAGCTGCAGGTGATACCTTTCGAGCAGCGGCTACTGAACAATTAACGATTTGGGCTGAACGTAACCATATTCCCATCGTCGCCCAACATCAGGGTGCTGATAGTGCTTCAGTCATTTATGACGCTTTTCAAGCCGCTAAAGTGAGAAACATCGATGTCTTGATTGCAGATACGGCGGGTCGTTTACATAGTAAAAATAATTTAATGCAAGAATTACAAAAAGTAAAAAAGGTTATTAGTAAATTGGATGCGACAGCCCCCCATGAAATTATGTTAATCCTGGATGCAGGCACAGGCCAGAATGCGTTACTGCAAGCGGAAGCTTTTAACAAAGCGATAGCTTTAACCAGTTTGATGCTGACTAAATTAGATGGGACTGCAAAAGGAGGGGTGATTTTTGCCATCGCCAAAAAATTAGCGTTGCCGATACGCTTTGTAGGTTTGGGTGAAGGTATCGAAGATCTACAGGTTTTTTCAGCACAGGAATTTGTTCGTGCATTATTTTCTATAGAAAATAACGAAGTTTTACACTAAAAAATGGCTTAAAAACTTTGCTAAACGGGAATAATTTCTTTACTATTCGGTAGCGGACTACAAATGGAATACAAATAATAATAAGATTCAAAAAGTTAATTGAAAGAGGAAAAATGACTGACACAAACGTTTTTAGAAAATATATGTGCCTACTTTGTGGTTATGTTTACGATGAGGAGCTAGGCTGGGAAGAAGACGGGATTCCGCCGGGGACTCGTTGGGAAGATGTCCCTTTAACCTGGCGTTGCCCTGAGTGTGGTGCCATGAAAGAAGATTTTGAAATGGTAGAATTATAAACTAAAAGGATGTACCTCAGCGACAATGACGATAGCAATGAGCAACAAGGTTGGAAACTCATTCAGCCAGCGATAAAATAGGCTGGAATGTCGGTTGTTATCCTCCTTAAAATCATGTAAACATTTTCCACAATAGAGATGAAATAGGATTAATATAGCCACTAATCCTAATTTTAGATGCATCCAAGTGGCAGCCGCATAGTAGTTGGCAGCCAAGCTAAACAAGATAAAACCAAAAAGGAGGGTTAATAAAGCGGCCGGTGCCATAATGTAATAATAAAGGCGATGTTCCATGAGCTTAAAGCGTTCAATACTGATTTTATCTTTAGCGTCGGCATGATAGACAAATAAGCGTGGTAAATAAAATAAACCTGCAAACCAAGCGACCATTGCAATAATGTGAAATGCTTTAATCCAGGGCATAGGTGGCTCCAAGTGCTGATAATACTTTTAATTTTAATTAATAAAATAGCCTTGCTATGAATTATGACGTAATTATTCCGACAATCAAAGATTATTTACTCGCTTTGCAGGCTAAGATTTGTTTAAGTTTAGAGAACGAAGAGCAAGAAGAAAAATTTTTAATCGATGATTGGGTGCGTAGTGAAGGCGGCGGTGGAAAAACCTGTATTTTGACCGGTGCACTAATAGAACGGGGTGCAGTTAATTTTTCTCATGTTTTTGGTGGAGCTTTACCACCCAGTGCCAGTCAGCGACATCCTTCTTTAACGGCAGCAGCGTTTCAAGCAACCGGTATTTCCTTAGTGATCCATCCGCGCAATCCCTATGTGCCCACGGTGCATATGAATTTGCGCTTTATTGCCGTGTTAGGCACTGATCAACAAGTGGCACAATGGTGGTTTGGTGGTGGCTTTGATTTAACACCTTATTATCCTTTTTTAGAAGATTGTCGGCATTGGCATCTAATCGCTAAACAAAGTTGCGACCCCTTCGGCATTGAACTTTATCCGCGTTATAAAAAAAATTGTGATGAATATTTTTATTTAAAGCATCGGCAAGAGGCGCGCGGTATCGGTGGACTTTTTTTTGATGATTTAAATCACTGGGAATTTAATCGATGCTTTGAATTGATTCAAAGCGTGGGTAATCATTTTTTAAAAGCTTATTTACCTATATTACAACGACGTAAAGATTATGCTTATGGCCAGCGCGAACGTCAATTTCAAGCCTATCGACGGAGTCGCTATGTTGAATTTAATTTGATTTATGATCGCGGTACATTGTTTGGCTTGCAAAGTGGTGGGCGAGTTGAATCGATATTAACCTCACTGCCGCCACAAGCGAATTGGCACTATAATTGGCAACCGGAACCAGGCTCTCAAGAAGCAGAATTAACCGAAAATTTTTTAATTGCTAGAGATTGGTTAGCTTAGTTTTATTGCGAGATAGATTAGGCAAAAACTGAAGTGCGAAGAGTATGACTAAGCTAAGGGATCTAATTTTTTCTTCTTAGCGGATGCATGGCGTGCACGCATTTCAACGTCGATATATTGATCGGTAATTGCGCTAGAGCTATGGCCGGCATCATCCCTGACATGTTCACGGGGCCGATGCTTGACATCCTCGGAAATTCCCGTGTGTCGCAACCAATGTACGGTAGCGGTTTTTAATTCTATTGCCTCGTCTTTAAGTCCATCCTTAACCATACGAGTAAAAGCCGCATCAAAACAAGCTTGGACGATACAACGAATTTGTCGAGTACTTTGAATAGCCGTTTGGCCATTAATTTTTCTAATTAAAGGCGTGGTTTCACCGCGGCTAGGTAAACTCATTAGTCCTAAACTTTTGCGGTACTGCTTTAATGCATTTAACATATCATCACTGACACTAATTAAACGTTCTTTATTTCCCTTCCCCACCGTTAAAAACCACCAGTTGCTATCGGCATCTTTTTGAAAATGACCCATCTGTGGTTCCCAACGCGGGCTCGCGGCAAGTTCAGAAATTCGTAGATACATCCCATATAATGCCTTCATAATGAATAAGGTTCTATTATGCAAGGCAGGTTTCTGTTCGAAGAGGATTTCTGCCGTTTCTATGACATACGACCATTGTAACTCACTTAAGCGACGCACTTGATGATTACTTTTTTGTTGCCGTATGAATTTACTTTTTTGTCGAATTTGTGCTACAGGATTGAAATGAATATAGTCTTCTTGAATCAAATAGTTATAAAAGCTTCCACACACCGCAAAAATTGCTTGTAATGCTTTTTGTGATAGGGCATATTTTTTTATATCCGGCAGGATGCCTTGTTGACTAGCCATTTTATTAATCGTCGCGACAAAAGGCCGCCAATGGGGATGGGGTTTTCTCTTTCCCTGATGCGTGAAATAGCGCGCAACGGTTTTAACACCAATCCAGTGTTTAGGGGGTTGCTGGCAAAATTCTATGAAGGCTTCAAAGTCATCGCGGCGCAATCCTTTGATCGACTTTCCTAAAACGAACCAACTCCACTGTAATAAACGTTCAATTTCGCGCCGATACGCATTAAATGTAGCCTCGCTGCCCCGATAACTATACAGAAACTGTAAGGCTTGAGAATAATCTTGGCTGGCATAAGGCTTAGGGTGGGTTGTGTCTGAAATGGGTTGCAGTTTTTTTTTGGGATCGATAAATTTTAAACTATCAAATAATGGAATCGGAGAAATGAGTGACATAATCAAGTACCTTAGTAAAACTCTCGTTAGTTTAACAAGCTTTTATGAAAAAATAGGGAATAAATAAAAAAAATAATATTTGACAAGAAATTTTCAAAAAAGTTTAGTATAATTCCGGCCTTCCTAGTTAGGGGGTAAATAAACTTAATGCCCAGGATTGTTTCTAGCATAAAGAAACACATCACTACAACTGAGTTTTGGCGGGCCTTGTCGTTCGTCTTGAAGCGCCTAGAAAGTATCGCAAAATACCTCACTAAACTTCCTCTACCTTTTACCTTTAGCCTTTATATCTTACACCTGCTAAGAGCAGCTTTAAGGATATATAGTTATTTTTATAAAATTAAAAATAAAAACTTAGGTGATACGTGTAAGCTATTATTTGCTGTATTTAAAGTATCGATAGCTATTATCGCATTAGTTTTACTCGGATGTGGTTTTGCTTCACTGCCTTCGATTTTGTTAGCCTCGTTTTTTGCTTACAGTATTTTAAAGCTTATTCATAGCGCGATAGTTTTGTTAGCCAGCACTATCGCCTATCTAAAAATCGATAAACAGAGTATCGGACAGCGATGGAGGCGAGCACACTATCGCGATAACATGACCAAACATGTCGGTATGTTAGGCGCAGGCCTATTGTTTGTGTTATTTACCTGCCTGTTCAACGTTGGAACGAGTATTTTAATCTGGTCTAACCCGTTATTACTGTTGGCGGATACGGTAATTGGTGTGGGATTGCTCGTAGCTGTATTTTATTTAGGCTATAAAATTGGCAAAAATAAACACCTCGCAAGCGAAAATCTAGTTTTCATGTCGGATCAGGCTGCGAAAATAAAGAAATTTTTATTGTTGTTCGGTTTAGCTATCGTCGCTTTGCTATTAACTGCCGCTACGCCTAGTCTCGGAGTTTCTGCTATCACGATCGCGTTGGTATTACTTTGTTCACAAGATATCGTATTGACTGTTTATTATTATTTTAATGGGGTTTATATACCGGATCCTGAACCCGCTAATCTTAATGAAGAGCCATTAAATACCTACATCGGCCAAACCAACCGAGATTATTATCACACTTTTTCCCCCATATTATATTTACAGACACAAGTTTCAGAGAAGCTGCAGCAGATTAAAGAGGTTAATAAAGCCAATAAAAAACTGATTTTAAAAGTAACATTGGTTAAATTACTGCAATTAGAAAATAAATTAGCAAAAATTACAAAATTAAGCGCATTCAGTCGATTTTTTTCTTCACAAAAAAAACTAAATGTCAAAAAAGAATATTTACTCCGTGAGTTAACTTGGGCTTTAAATACCGATGATCAAGAAGTTTTAATCGATCTTTTTATCCTAGCCATTATCGATTTGGCTGAAAATAAAAGAACCGTGTTTTTAAAAAATAATCTATGTGAATTACTGGATTTATTGGATAGAGGTAATCTCGATTATCACCTACTACAAAAAAATAGCTTGGCCCAATTATTTTTTTTAGCGAGGCAGGGTGAATGTACCCAACAAACAGAAATCGTTAAACCTCAAGCGTTTTATCAATCTTTTTGGAAAAAAGTCGGGGCCTGTGATGCCTTATCACAGGCATTTCGAGCATCACGAAACATAGAGGAACAGATAAGCGTATCCAACCTACCTCTGGTGGCTTATTTAAACTAATGAGTCAAAAATAATGACTAGGTGGTGTTAAGGATAGTAAAAGGAAACTTAATTATAATGAGCGGCTTGATGCCATCAGGCATGCAATTAAGAAACATGTCATAGAGTATAGACTATGCTTTACGTGCTTAACGATTGGTTTCTTTTAGAGGTAGAGAAGTATATTAATCAGCTTCAAGCCTTATTGGCATTAAGTGAGCTGTGGTGCTTAATCCGCCAATTTTTAGACCAGTTACAGCAACTGTACCTCTCTATTACTTCCATTCCTCTTTGGCGTCTAATCTTTCTGGTGCTGAAACGCTTAATAGGTGTTATCAAGGCCGGGTTAAAGTATTTTTTAATTGATTTACCTATTCCTGCGCTGGAGTTTTTCTATGTTCTACATCTTGCTAGGGCATTTTTAACGCTGATTAATTTTTTTAAAGATACGGATAATAAAAATTTAGTTGAAAGAACTAAATTTTTATATGCTTGCTTTAAGATCCTTATTTCGTGTTTGATGTTTAGTTTTCTGATTTTACTATTCGTCTATGGTATGGCACCTTTGGGAGTAGTCGCTTATGCGCATCTCAAAAACTTATTTCGTGTTTATACGTTTTCAAAATTTGGCATTAGCTTGCTGACCTTAGGATTTAGTTACTATAGGGCTAAATCCTATCGTGACGACGCAGCGCATGCTTGGTTACAAGCGAATTATCAAGCCAATATTCAAAAACATACTCATATTTTAGTGCTAGGTATATCAATAGCGGTGTTATTGACGCTAGTGAGCGTATGTGGCTTCGGCTTGGGGCCAATAGGATTGGCGGTGGTTATCGTGTTAGCGGGTTTGCTGCTGATAATAGATATCGCCAAAGCGATTTATTTTTATAAGAATGGTTGTGATGTTCCAGAGCCTCAAATAGGTAGTTTGCCGCAGCATAATTCACTACTCGATTTTTCTAAGAGTGATTATTATTATAGAAAGTGTCGAGTTGGCAGATTAAAGATAATAGATGACGCTGAAGAAAGTTCTGAAGCAAATCGAGTTTATCTATTAAAAGAAATAGTGCTTAAAATTATTCAGTTGGAAGCTAAATTAAAAAATTCTTCTTCTAGAATAAGATTTTTTTCAGAAAAACAAAAAATACAGGAGAAAATAGAAGGTTTAAAACAAGAAGGAAGTTTGCTTTTAAAAGGTGATGATGAAGAAAATAAATTATTACCTAGTAAGATTATTAAGGCTTTAAATGAAGATTATCAACAATTAAAGCCAAATGATAAAACTTTAATCCCTAAAAAAGATCTTGAAAATTTAATGATTAGTAATGCAATAGCTATCTTAAATGATCTCCATGCACGAGGTGTTATCAGAGAAGAAAAGAAGGTAGAGTATTCACAACCGTTTCGGCAATCGTTTTTTAGAAAAAAAGGGGATTGTGAAGATATTAGAGACGCCTGTCAGGAGCTGTTAAAGCAACAAAAGCCTAACTATGACATAATCACATTGCGGCCTAGTATGGCAACAGGGCGAATACATGCTAGAATAGGCTAAATTTTAACCAGAGTTACACTTATGCCCCTATCACTGTTACTTATTCTCATTATACCTATAGCAATCTTGTTATTGAAGAGCTTTTTCACCGTTAGTCAACAATCGGTTGATGTGATTGAACGTTTTGGAAAATATACGCGTTGTGCACATGCAGGCTTAAATTTCAAAATTCCGTTCATCGAACGGATTGCCGGCGCTATTTCACTGCGGATCTATCCATTGGAGGTCACCTTAGATACCAAAACTCAAGATAATGTGATCGTTAAAATCCAGGTTTCCGTCCAATATCGGATTAAAGAAGACCGTGTTTATGATGCTTTCTATAAATTAGAAAATGCGAGAGAACAAATCACAGCTTACGTTTTGGATTTGGTCCGTGCTGAAGTACCGACCATGAGTTTAGATGCGGTCTTTGAAAAGAAAGACAGTATTGCAAACGCGGTAAAAAGTGAGTTGACAGGGACCATGCAAGAATTTGGTTATGAGATAGTGAAAGCTTTAGTGACCAATATTGATCCCGATGAGAAAGTAAAACATGCCATGAATGAAATCAATGAGCAGCAACGTTTACAAGTAGCGGCGCAAGCCAAAGGGGAAGCAGAAAAAATTCTAAAAGTAAAACAAGCAGAGGCAGAAGCAGAAAGTAAGCGCTTGCAAGGTGAGGGTATTGCTAACCAACGTAAAGCCATCATTTGTGGGTTACAACAATCAGTAGGTGAATTTCAAAAGGCGATTCCTGGCGTAACAGCGGCGGATACTATGAATTTAGCCTTGATTACACAATATTTTGATACTCTGAAAGAAATTGGTGCCAATAGTAAAAGCACAACTATCTTATTACCGCACTCTCCTGGCGGTTTAAAAGACATTGCCGCGCAACTCCAAGAAAGTATTATTACTGGGAATTTAGTTGCAAATTCAGAGCAGGCAGAATAATTTAAATTTTAAGTTTGTGCGGAATTTCGGCCGACTTGCTGGATGAAATAACGATGTAAATAATTATCTTGACTCAGCTCAGGATGAAAGCTAGTAGCGATGATATTTTTTTCATGTACAGCAACAATCTGATCTTGGTATTTGGCTAATACTTTAATGTGGGTGTTGTCATCTAGCAAGGTGAGTTTAGGAGCGCGGATAAAAACCATTTCCATCGCTCGATCGCTTATAATACAATGTCCACTTACCACTTGCGAAGCGAGTTGTCTGCCGTAAGCATTTCGTGTCGCACAGATATTCAGACGTCCCAAGCTTTCTTGTATGGGTGATAATACCGATTTGGCGAGTAGTATGGCTCCCGCACAGGTCCCTAAGATGGGTTTATCATAATCGATCAGACTCGCCCAAAGTTGTTGTTGCTTAAGTAACTTAATTAATACCGAACTTTCTCCACCCGGTATAATTAATGCGTCGCTGGCGGTCAATGTGCGGCGATCACGTACCCATGAGCAAAACACACCCAGCTTATTTAAACAGCGGATATGTGCTTGATATCCACCTTGTAAGGCTAAAACTCCAATATTCATATTTTCATATTAATTAATTGGGATTCTTCAGACTTTAAATTAAACCCACTCATCCCTTCTGCCAAATCATTCGAAACATTGAGTAAAATTTCCGGATTATCAAAATGGGTAGTGGCTTGTACGATAGCAGAGGCACGTTTTTCAGGATCAGCCGATTTAAAAATTCCTGAACCGACAAAGACGCTTTCTGCACCGAGTTGGCGTAATAAAGCTGCATCTGCAGGTGTCGCAACACCTCCCGCAGAAAAATGTGGGACGGGTAATTTACCTTGTTCAGCAACCCAAAGTACTAATTCTAAAGGAGCATTTAAGTTTTTTGCTTTGGCGTAAAGTTCTTCTTTTTTTAAAATCGACAGTTGTTTAATTTCGCGTGTGATAGCTCGCATATGACGCACAGCTTCGAGAATATTTCCAGAACCTGCTTCGCCTTTAGTACGTATCATAGCAGCACCTTCGGCAATGCGTCTTAACGCTTCGCTAAGATTGCGACAACCACAGACAAAGGGGACTTCAAATGCTTCTTTATCAATATGACATTCATCATCGGCTATGCTTAATACTTCACTTTCGTCGATAAAATCAACACCCAATGATTGTAATAGTTGCGCTTCAACAAAATGACCAATACGCACTTTGGCCATCACCGGTATCGAGACGGCTTGCATGATATCGTGAATTATTTTAGGTGAGGCCATACGTGCGATACCACCCATTTTACGAATGTCTGCGGGTACACGTTCTAAAGCCATTACTGAACAAGCGCCTGCTGCTTCGGCGACTTTTGCTTGTTCAACGTTAGTGACATCCATAATGACGCCACCCTTTAGCATTTCAGCCAGGCCGATTTTGATGCGCTGGGAATCATCAAGAAAATTCATAGTGTTATCACCACAATAAGAGTTTTATTCTGTTCGTACAGAAATAGCCTGGCTATTGTACAATAAATCTCAGTAATGCGTCATTTTTGCATAATTTATTTATTTCAGACGTTTTTTGAATCAAATTAGTTTCACGATTCCTGGCCTTTAGCATTCGAAAAGGCGAGCATTACGTTTTTAGCGGTCTTAGAAAATAAACATAGAGTGATTTAGTCGGTCGTTTTTCTTTTTCGGCCGGTATAACTTTTTTGATAATTAACACGTGACTTTGGTTTTCTAGGCGCTGAATTTTGATGAGTATAAGAAAACTGTCTGGGTCGGTCTGCCGTGGTGAGTTCGGCGGGGGCTTTTGCTTTCGCTTTATAATCAAATTCAGGGATAATGCATTCTTCTAAACGTTTCTTCAGTAAATACTCAATGGAACGGATTTGACGTCTATCGCCGTTGGTAATTAAACTAAAGGCTGCTCCTAATTTAGATGCGCGTCCAGTTCGCCCAATCCGATGCGTATAATCTATCGCTGTATTAGGCATATCAAAGTTAATCACATGGGATATATGATCGATATCAATTCCACGTGCCGCAATATCAGTGGCTACTAAGAATTTCAATTCACCATGGCGAAATTTACCGAGCGCAATTTTTCGTTTGCTTTGCGATAAATTACCCTGAAAGGAGGTCGCTTTATAACCGAGATGCCCAAGGTGTTCAGCCAAACGCTTGGCACGATGTTTGGTTCGAGTGAAAATGATGGCTGATTGAACCTTATTGTTTAGTAAAATGGTTTCCAATAAATCAGTTTTCAATGCTTCTGAAATTGGGAATAAGGTTTGTGTGACGGTATTGGCTGGAGCCGATTCACCAATTTTTATAGAAACAGGATTATTAAGTACTTTGTCTGCTAATAATCGGATATCTGCCGACATAGTGGCAGAAAAAAGTAAATTTTGGCGTTGTTTGGGTAAATATTTTAAAATATGATAAATAGGTTCTCGAAAGCCGAGATCAAACATATGATCAGCTTCATCTAAGACCAATATTTCAATGTGATGCAGGTTAGCCTGCTCGCGCTTACTTTTGCCTCCTTGGAGTAGGTCAAGCAAACGACCTGGACAGGCGACGACGATGTCGATACCACCGCGTAATGTTCGATATTGCTCAATGTAATTGACTTTACCACCGTAAATAGTGGCACAGCGTAAACCAGTTTTGGCACCGAGCTTATTGATAGAAACACAAATTTGGTCAGCTAATTCTCGCGTCGGTGCTAGGATAAGTGCCCGTAATTGACCTTTAGGTCCTGACATTAGGTGTTGCAGTAGGGGTAAAGCAAAAGCCGCGGTTTTACCAGTTCCGGTCTGAGCCAAACCAACAACATCTTGACCTTGTAAGATAGCGGGTATGGCTTTTGCTTGGATAGGTGTGGCTACTTGGTAACCCTCGGCTTGAATACCGGATAAAATTTGGCTGTTTAAGTTAAATTCTGTAAAGTTCACTAAAAAAGTTCCTGGCTGAGTGAGCCAAGTAACATCTTTAGCTCTAAAAGTGGGCTATTCTATCAGGCTTATTCGGCAAATGATAGGAAAATTGCACTAAAAATAGACGGTCTCTAGCGATTGCTAATCCGATAAAAATTCAAGGATCCGAGTTATCTGTTCTTTTGGATATCTGTAGCGGGCGAGAGTATGATTAACAGTCAGGGACTGACTTAGCTAATCGTTTGAATTTAGACTATTTTTTT
>NZ_LUKY01000028.1 GCF_001881495.1 Candidatus Rickettsiella isopodorum
CGAAAATCAGATATATAGGGCTATCGATAAATTTGAAAAATTACAAAATAAAAGTAGTTATTCTTGGAGTTAAGAGTATCTACTCGGAGTAGATCTAATTTTAAGTTGTGATCTTACAACGTTTTTATGGATGATCATAGCTAAGAGGTTGATAAGTCGTCATTTAAGAACCTGAAATCCCCATAAACGTGCATTATTATCAATGCGCGTATAACCACCAAATAAATAATCCTAAAATAGCGGCGTTATTTTTTATCCAGCGATAACCTAGGTCCAGTGTAACCTTGATTATCAGTACCATAAGCCAACTTGGATTGGCATAAAAATTATGTGTATTATTACTGTTTAGCGGGAACATTAGATCAGCTTGACTACTGTGACGGGTGTAAGCACTGGCTGATACCTGTGATGACAAGGAATTTGTTGCGTTAGTGGCTTCTGAAAAAAACAAGATAAACAAAGCTAAAGCCAGTAATTGTTTATCTTCGATCATTAGGATTTCTTGCCTAAAAGCTCCAGCCGTCAACTCTTGAGTCCAGCTATAGAAAGAATAGTAAATTTTTATAGTGGCCTTTAGAGTGAAGAGTTTTTCTTTTGGGTAAGTCTGCTAATGCGTATTAATACTTGTAAGTAAGCTGCTTTTAAATTAGTATCCGTGTAAGTTTTTTATAGGGGTAAAAGGAATTTTTCCTATATGAAAAGGATTCAATTACTTTATATTAGTGCGCTTTCGTTATTTATCACGATTTCACAACCTTGTTATTCTGCTTGTACCCAAACGGCAAATCGACTCAATGCGACTACCGGAAGTGTTTGTACCGCTAATAACGCAATCTATACTCAAAATACCGTAGGACAACCTGTTTTCAATTCCACTACAAACAGTGTTATTAACGCCAATTCTTCAGTAACTCTAATTAATACTTTAGCAGGGACTAACGGGATTGGTGCACGCGCACAAAATGGTGGCATAATCAATTTTAATGGTTTTGTTACGATTGAAACAGGTCAAAATACCGGCAATACCGAAGGTTCAACAGCAGCACGTGTTTCAAGTAATGGCGTTATAAATATCAATGCAGGTGCCAATATTACCACGCATGGAAGTAATTCTATTTTTACTGGTACACAACAAAATAATGGCTTATCAGCTGATGGAGGTGTGGGTAATGGACTTCTTGAGACAAGAGGAGCACTTCAACTGGATATTAATGGCTATGATAGTGAGGGAATAACGGCAACAGGTGCAAACACTAACCGAATTATTATCCATAACGATGCAAACATAATCATGCGGGGCTTAAATTCTCGAGGAATGCATGTTAATGATGGCGGTACTATTATTTCCGAAGGAAAAATAAGCATTCGTCATGAAGGTAGTACCCTTTTTCTAGGAACTCCCTCTATTGGTGTTTATGCTACTTCTTCAGGTACTGGAGCAGGAAGTATTGTTTTAAATGATTTAGATGTGGTTACGGTTAATGACGACATTCCTGGTGTCGTTGCAAATGGTTCAACGGGCAATGGTTCGCCAAGCATAACCATCAATGGCACAGCTAATATTCAAATTTTAGGTGATGATTCTCTCGGTGTGGGCGCAAATGAAAGTGGCATTGTTACTATTAACAATGCCAATATCATTTCATCGGGTACCAATGGTGTTGGAATAGGGACTCGTGATAATGACGGCATCATTAACATTGCTTCTGGTCAAATTAATGCAAAATTACATGCTATCCAAATGTTTGATGGTAATAATCAACAAATAAATCTATCGAATATTAATTTAATTGCTGAAGATGATGTTATTTTGATTGACGGCTCCACCAGTGCCAATTTACAAATAACCAATGGTATGGCTAGCGCTGTAACAGGTCAGCAGCTTTTAAATGTTAATAACACCAGTGATTTTACCGGTATTTTTTCGCAAAGTGTTTTAAACGGTGATGTTTTTGTAGAGGGCGGTTCAACTTCCACCCTATCATTACTTTCTAACACTTTATTGACTGGTAGCATGGATGGTGGTAGTGCTTTAATTGATCCGACAAGTCGATGGTTAATGACGGCTGATTCTACCATTTTAAATATGGAAAATAATGGGATTATTGATTTTGGGAACTATAGCGGTACTTACAAACAATTGCAGATCAATAGCAATTATACTACTAACAACGGGATAATTAATTTAAATACATCACTGGGTGCTGACAATTCATCAACCGATATTGTAGTTGTTCAAGGTAATACGACGGGAACTGGTTTCGTAAAAGTAACTAATACTGATGGTATTGGTGCACCAACTAATGAGGGTATTAAAATCATTGATGTAAACGGTGCTTCCAATGCGACGTTTCAGTTAATTGGCGACTATGTATTTGAAGGGGATCCCGCAGTAGTTTCGGGGGCTTATGCGTATAGACTTTATAAAAATGGTATTAGTACGCCTACAGATGGGGATTGGTATCTTCGTTCATCCTTAAACGATAGCCTTACGCCACTTTATCAACCGGGTGTCCCTATTTATGAAGCTTATGCCGGCGTTTTACAATTGTTCAACTTGATGGATACCCTTCAACAGAGGGTTGGTAATAGAAGTTGGTGGGGCTCAAATAAATTTTCATCACTAAAGGCTTCCAATTTAATTGAAGGTGATGGTTTTTGGAGTAAAATTGATGGAATGCAAGGTTCCTTTGAGCCTAAATCCTCAATAGCTCCATTTGATTATCGGGCTAATTTATTGAAATACACTTTAGGTATAGATAAACGTTTATTTGCAGATTCTACGGGATCGCTAGTAGGTGGATTAGCTGGTCATTACGGTAAAGTTTTTTCTGACATTAATTCATATTTCGGTAAAGGTAAAATTAATGCCAACGGTTATGGGCCAACCGCAACACTAACTTGGTATAGTAACAATGGTTTTTACGTTGATGGACAAGCTCATGCCATTTGGTACGATAGTGATTTGTTTTCAAATACAAGTAATCAGACGCTTAAAAATAATAATGATGCGCAAAGTTATGCTACTAGTCTTGAAATAGGAAAACGAATTCTTTTCAATACAAATTGGTCTTTTACTCCGCAAACTCAATTTGGTTATTACCAGGTGGACTTTAATCATTTTAAAGATGTTTTTGGTGCGGATGTTTCTTTAAACAATGCCAAAAGTCTTATTGGGCGTTTAGGATTATCTGTAGATTATCAAAATAGAGAGTTAAATTCACTGGGTATAGTAGATAGGAGTCATTTATATGGAATTGCCAATCTTTATTACGATTTTTTAAATCAATATGCTATTACTGTATCAGAAACGCCTTTTAGTAGTCAAAATTATCCTCTTTGGGGTGGACTTGGTATTGGTGGCTCAAAGAATTGGAATAATGATTGTTTTTCAGTATTTGGAGAAGCTTCCGTAAATACCAGTTTAAGCCATGTTAATAACAATAATTATATCATTCTAGGGAGGTTAGGTGTGCGAATTAAATGGGATTAGTCAAGACATATCTTGTTAAGGTGGTTTTTTAGTACCAGAATGTCAAAAAGTTCTAGCCTTGAAAAAGAACAATTTAGCTAGTTTTGTTAGTTAACCTATCTTTTCTTTCATAGGGCCTAAGTTTTTATATACTATTGATGGCAGCGTATGAATGAGGGTAATTAGGCAAATCAACATCTTCAGCAATATAATCTTTAAAAAAACTACTTAATCTATTAGGTAATTCAGTTTTAAAATTTTTCACATTAGAGGCGTTTAAATTTTTAATTTGATCTTTAAGCTTTTGCTTTAAAGCATGGAGTTGATTATTAACAGCAGGCGCATTCAAGCTGTTCGCTAAAGTGAGCATTTGCGGTAAATTATAAATGAGTGCTGCACCAAGATTGGCTATCCATTTTAATGCTTCAGCTAGGTTCCCTGAATAGCCTACTTCTTTTAAACTATCTGCCATGGCTTTGTGTGTGGTAAACCCTGAGAATAATGCAGGGAGTGCAAAAAGTGTAGCCAACAAAGAAGGTGTTTGCAAAGACATTAGTTTTTTACTCATCGAATTGACACCTTTAATCGAGAATCCTGCACCCGGTATCCCATTGCCAATGGCAGCGAGTGAACCTAGTAATAGACTGATTGAGTGATGAGTCCCTAATTTTTTTTCGGATAAGTCACGCATACCAAAATAACTTATTAATAAATACGCACTAAATTGGGGAATACTGAACAAGCCAAGTCCGGCATTTAAAGAGTAATAGCTTATTTTTTGCCGTGAAGTGGATTCCTTATTGGCTGTAAGGAGAAAGATTAACTGCTCCTGTAATTCTGAATTTAATGTTTCATTTGGTTCTGATTGATGGTGTTTCTGAAACTTTTCAAATGCAAGGTTAATTTTTTCTATAAGTTTTTCTTTTTGTAAGTCGGTTTTATTTTTGAATAGAGAAGAAATGCTATTAATTAATTCCATGGAGCCTACAATATTGACACCGATATTAAGTAAGGCAGAAACTATCTGTAATATCATTAAGGGCTCATCAATATAGTTTCCTTCTTCATCGACTATATTCATAAATAAATTAGGTGCTACACACATGATAGAAAAAAATATTGCTGCTGAAAGTTGCAAAGGCAACTTAAAAAATTTAGAAAACTGCTGCGAAAGTTCCCGATAGGCTTGTATATTAAAAAGAAAGTTAGTTCCAATTCCACTTGCTGCGGTAATCTCTTTTAGCCCGTCTGCAATGGAAGCACCTGCTTGATAAGAGGGTTCAAAATAAGTAATCACACTGACTGCCGATGCCAAAGCTATACTAAATGTTTTACAGGATATATTTTTAGTGGCCGTAATAGATTTTTGAAAAAAATTAGGAGAATGCTGTGCAGGAAGTAAAGATATCGTTTCAGCAACAACGTTTAGCATTTTATTCTCCTTGGCAAAAGTGTTATTAAGTTTTTATTGAGTTATTAATTGTAAGATAGAATAATTAATCTTTTCTTAACTCACAAGGAATTAATAAAATACATAAAGGGATTTTATTTATTAGTGATTTAAACCAATAATCAGTAGATGTCTTTTTTCATCAAGATCAGCAATTTGTAAAGGTTTTGTGTCAATGAGCTTGAAATCAGTATCAAGTACATGGATCTCTTCTGCGGGATATTGCCCTTTCATGGCTAAAAAACTTCCATTTTCGCAGCATAAATGTTTAGTTTTATGTAAAAATTCATTGAGCTGGCTAAAGGCTCGACTGACTATACTATTAAAACAATATTCGGGATGATATTTTTCAACGCGCAAAGAAATGATCTCGACGTTAGTTATCGTTAAAGTTTGTATGACATGGGTTAAGAAGCGCGTTTTTTTTCCGTTACTATCTAGTAATGCGAAACGATAGTGTGGGTGCGTCAATGCTAAAGGTATGCCCGGCAAACCGGCACCTGTGCCGACATCTAGAATGTCTGGACCTTGCAAGTAAGGGCTAATAACAAGACTATCAATAATATGCTTGGAGAGCATCTGCAAAGGATCACGTATGCTGGTTAAGTTATGTATTTGATTCCACTTATGTAATAACAAGACATATTCAATTAATTTCTTATTGATTTTTTCATTAATGTCAAAATGATTTTTGCTTAATTGTTTTAAAAGCTCAACATGTAACTGTTTGAAATCGATCATTTGAGTTTTCCGCGCGAAGCTTTAATGATAATTTTTTATAAAAAATTTTCTAAACCATAAACTAATTTTTTTAACGATCTCACTTTTTTACAAGCCAGTAATACGCCAGGCATATAGGCATTACGATCTATTGTTTCATGGGCGATAACGAGATTTCCACCGAGATGGCCGAATATTATATCTTGTTTGGCGAGAAACCCAGGTAGACGTAGTGCATGTATTGGAACTTGATTCTTAACCGCGCCACGTGCGCCCTCTAGTGTTTCGTGAGTTTTTTTGGTGTTAGGCGATGTTTTTCTAGCGGCACTAATTAATTCAGCGGTTTTTATAGCAGTTGCAGATGGAGCGTCTAACTTTTTTTCATGATGGGTTTCTATAATTTCACATTCAGGAAAATAGTGTGCGGCTTGTTCAGCAAAGCGCATCATCAATAAAGCACCTATACAAAAATTGGGTGCAATGATCCCACCTAAGTTTTTCTCAGAGCAAAGCTTTTGTAATTCATTTATTTGTTCTGGGCGCAAACCACTAGTTCCAATAACTGGATGAGTCCCTGCCAGTATAATGCTTTTGGCATTTTCAAAGACGACAGCGGCATTGGTAAAATCAATAGCAATTGTTGCTTTGCTGGACAATAGATATTTTTTAAGCTCATCGCTACTGTGAGTTTCTGCGACTAAATCGAATGCTGCATCCTGCTTAATCGTTTTAGTTGTGATTCGCCCCATGCGCCCAGCCGCGCCGTTAACAAGAACACGAATTGACACCGGAAATTCTCCTGTTGTTGCAAGGGATTGGAGTGACTATACTCTATATTTTATGAAATTATCTAGTAAAGCTAATCTTTATCTTATTTTAGCCACCTTGATGTGGGGGGTTACTTTTCCACTGACTCGAAATGCTTTGACTGAAGTTGATCCGTTTGTATTTGTGAGCTTACGCTTTGCGTTAGCAGCCTTGGTTTTGTTACCGAGTGTCTGGATTTTGTTCCATAAGACCACTCGATCTATTTTGTGTGCCAGTTTAATCATTGGTGTTCTCAATGCAGGGGCTTATCTTTGTCAAACTATCGGTTTAGAAACGGTGCATTCTGCACGTGCAGCGTTTATTACCGGTGCGAGTGTTATTGTAGTCCCTTTTTTAGCGCCTTTGTTTAAGCTAGAAAAGCCGGGTCGCTTGGATTTATTGTGTTCGGCCATAGGATTTATAGGACTTTATGTTTTAATGGATATAAAACATCTTTATATTGGGCATGGCGATTTATGGGTTTTTCTGGGTGCTATCTTTTTTTCCTTACAAATTACTTATCTACAGCGTACTAATCAATTGATTGGTGATTATCAATTATTGGCTTTTTATCAACTCTTGTTTACCGTTCCGTTTGTATTTTTATTTACTAAAGGGCATTCTTTTAGTGCGGCTTTACAGCCACAAGCCTTAATTGGCATTCTATTTTGTGCTGTATTTGCGACCAGTTTGGCGTATTATTTACAGAATAAATATCAAAAATTTACCAGTGCTCCCAAAGCCGCGTTGATATTTGCTTTAGAGCCAGTATTTGCTAGTCTATTTGTTGTGCTGATTAATCAAGAAGTGCTAGCTAGAACCACGATTGTGGGTGGTTCATTCCTTTTGTTAAGTTTAATTCTACCTGCTTTAGCGAATATGAACAAAGAACCTGATCCTCTCATAAAATAATAGGTGAAAAATGACTGAATTAAAAACTACTTTTCTTAAAGATTACACTCCACCTAGTTTTTTGATCAATAGGGTTGAATTAACTTTTAAATTAAATGAAAATTTGACTCAAGTTAATTCTCGTTTGGCGCTTACTCGAAACTCGATATCAGAAAATAAAAATAAACCACTGGTTTTGCAGGGTGAGAATTGCGAATTGATTTTTATTAAGCTCGATGCTCGACTTTTATCAAATAGCGACTATCAACTTAAAGATAATGAACTTATTATTTTTCACGTACCCGATCAATTTAATCTTGAGATTGAAAATAGAATTAAACCTAAAGAAAATACAGCATTAAGTGGACTTTATGTTTCTCGAGGAATTTTTTGTACTCAATGTGAAGCCGAAGGTTTTCGTCGCATCACTTATTTTTTAGATCGACCGGATGTATTGGCCCGTTATACGACTACTATTATTGCTGACAAAAAGAAATATCCCATTTTGTTATCCAACGGAAATAAAATCACACAGCAGGATTTAGAAAATAATCAACATTCTGTTACTTGGGAAGATCCGTTTAAAAAACCCAGTTATTTATTTGCTTTGGTTGCAGGCGATTTAGAATATAGTCAAAATGAATTTGTGACTCAATCACAGCGAAAAATAAATTTACAGATTTTTTCAGAAAAAGGTGAGAAAAATAAATGCCATCATGCGATGGAATCTTTAAAAAAAGCCATGCGTTGGGATGAACAAGCCTATGGTCGCGAATATGATTTAGACATATTCATGATTGCGGTCATCGATGATTTCAATATGGGCGCCATGGAAAATAAAGGACTTAATATTTTTAATGCGCAGACCATTTTGGCGGATCCGAGTTCAGCAACTGACGTAGATTATAGTTATATTACTAAAGTTGTAGGACATGAGTATTTTCATAATTGGACCGGTAATCGCATTACGTGTCGCGATTGGTTTCAATTAAGTCTTAAAGAAGGCTTGACGGTCTTTCGTGAACAGGAATTTAGTGAATCTATTGGCAATCCTGCGACTGAACGGATTAACACGGTAAGACAATTAAGAGCGATGCAGTTTGCAGAAGATGCAGGTCCTTTAGCTCATCCCGTGCAACCTGATTCTTATATTGAGATTAATAATTTCTATACCATGACCGTGTATGAAAAAGGCGCTGAAATCATTCGCATGATGAAGGTCTTAGTGGATCCAGAATTATTTCGCAAAGGTATGGATGATTATTTTACTGTTCATGATGGACAAGCAGTTACTATAGAAGATTTTGTTAAATCAATCGAGAAAGGGAGTGGTTATGATCTACAACAATTTCGTCGTTGGTATAAGCAATCCGGGACACCCGAATTACAGGTGGATTACCATTATTCACCGGAAGAAAAAACCTTTGATTTGATTCTTAAACAACATTGCCCTGCTACACCTGGTCAACCGACTAAAAAACCTTTTTATATTCCTTTAGTGATGGCTTTATTTAATCCAGCGGGCCAAGCGATTGACTTACAGTTAGTCGGTGATGATACACCTCTGGGGACGCAATGCACATTAAAACTCAGAGAATCTGAGCATGTTTTCCAGTTTGTTAACGTCGATGTTAAACCAATTCCTTCTTTATTGAGAAATTTTTCTGCTCCAGTAAAATTGAAGGTTAAGTATTCTGACAAGGATCTCGCCTTTTTAATGCAATCGGATACCGATGGCTTTAATCGATGGGATGCTGCGCAGGAATTAGCTAGTCGAATTGTGTTGCGCCGAATTCAATCCTCATCAACGCTAGAAGATTCAGCCGTTAGTGAGCTATTTAAAGGATATAAAATTCTATTTGCTGAGGATAAGCAGGACAGTAAGGATTTATTGGCAGAATTACTCAGTTTACCGAGTGAAGCTGCTTTTGCAGAACAAATGCTTATTATTGATATCGATGGTATTCATGAAGAAAGGGAATGGTTGCGTTTTCAGTGCGCTAAAAAACTAGAAAATAATTTTTTACACTGTTATCAAGCCTGCCATGATTTAAAACCTTATGTTTTTGATAAGCAGTCGGTAACGAATCGACGTTTAGCTAACATAAGTTTAACCTATCTCATGTTATTGCAAGACCCTAACGTGCATCATCTCTGTGTGAATCATTACAAAAAAGCCGATAACTTAACCGACAGGATTGTGGCATTAAGCGAAATAGTCAATCATAATTTATCGCAAAGAGATCGTTTTTTAAAAGAGTTTTATGAAAAAAATTCAGCGAATTCTTTAGTGGTTTGTAAATGGTTAGCCATACAAGCGCGTGCTCCATTGCCTGATACCTTACATCAGGTTAAAAAATTACTGAAGCATCCTGCTTTTGATTGGAAGAATCCGAATAAAATTCGATCCTTGATTGGTGTTTTTTGTTCAGAAAATCGTAGTCAATTTCATGATCGTTCAGGTGCCGGCTATGTATTTTTAAGTGAGCAAATACAGCACCTTGATCTTATCAATCCTCAGATAGCGGCGCGTTTAGTAAAACCTTTTACACAATGGAAGCGTTTTGATGTTGATCGTCAAGCCTTAATGCACGAACAACTAGAGAAGCTTATTAAAATACAGGGACTTTCTTCAGACGTGTATGAAATGGTGAGTAAAAGTTTGTTATAAACTCTTCGCACTTGAATTTTTGACTGTGTTGCCGCTCAACTCGCAATCCTCATGTATCTTGAATACACTGCGGTTGCTTCGTTTTCGCGGCGCCTTGCCAAAAATCCCATTGCTGTGAGTATAAAGTATTTTATACGACCGCATTTGAGAATTTTTGAAGATTAAATAGTTTGTTTAGCTAAAAAGATACCCACTAAGGCGATCAGCATCCCGATCATTTGACTGAAACTTAGATATTCTGAAAAGAAGTACCAACCTGCCATTGAAGCGACCATCGGTTGGATAAGCAGGGCGGTTGATGAAAAGGTAACCGGTAAATACGGTAAGGCGTAAGCGATTAATCCTTGTCCTAAAATATGTGCAAACAAAGCTAAAGCAAATAAAATAATCCATGCCATTTCTGTTTGCGGTATAGCAAGCTCACCCGATAGGCACGTGATGGTAAGTAAAGTGAGCATACTGGCAAAAGTGGATATCGCCATACTGGAAAAAGCTGTAAATTTTTTACGCGCTCGATTTAAAACTAATAAATAACCGGCATAGAAAAAGGCAGTGATAAAGGCTAATCCATCACCAATGCGGATATTTTTGTCCATATGGAAGCTGGGATGAATTAAGACAGCGATACCTAATATGGCTAATAATAAACCAATCACTAACTTTTTTTGTGGTGGTCTGCGTAAAACAATCCATCCCCATAAAGCGATAATGATGGGTGAAAAGTTAGCAATTAAAGTCGAATTGGCGATGGTCGTATATTGAATAGAAAGATGCCATGTGGCGAGATCACCGCCAAATAAAACGCCAGAAAATAATAGCCAAAGATAATCTTTTAAGGTCGGCGCTTGCTTATCATCGGGGCGTGTATAGCCTTGTCCTAACGAAAGTAAAGTTAAAATGGGAAAGGCGATAGCTACGCGCCAAAATCCAGTCGCAATGGGACCCACTTCGCTTAATCGGACAAAAATAGGAGCAAAACCTATCGCTATAGCACCTATCACTAAATATAATAAGGCAAGTTTACGTTTTTTTTCTGAACCAATTCTTTTTAAATACTTGACCATAAATTAAGCTCCAATTAGAGAAATCTTTTTTATTTTTTAAAATTATCGATGGGTAGATTTATCTCCCAATAGTTTAATTAAAGCATAGTTTGTTGTGGGCGTAGGGATAAGTTTTTTCTTATCTTGATTAGGCGTGAATGAGGTATGATTCGCTTTAATTTTTCACAAAGTTCTAAAAATATCGTCTATGATAGGAAAGTACACTTAAAAAATGTGTATATAACAGGTAAAAATGGACAGATGTAATGTGGGTTTTTTATAGGAGCTATTATCAATTTGCCATGATTGCCATGATGTTGGGTAGCCTAAGTGCTTGCCTGGTGGGGCCTGATTTTGAACCGCCTGAACCTCCGAAGATAAATCATTACACCAAACCCCCTTGGCCTTGTAGAACTGCCAGCGCACCAGGGCATGGAGGCGCTTCGCAGCAATTTATTCAAGCTAAAACTATTTCTGCAGAATGGTGGCGTTTATTTCATTCACCTAAAATAAATAAACTCATTTGCCAAGGGTTAACCAACAGCCCTAATTTAAAAGCGGCTAAAGCTACCTTACTTGAAGCACAGGAAAATCTAAGCGCGGGGATAGGTAATGGTTTGTTTCCCAATATCGCAGCTGCAGTGACCGCACAACGTGGTTCCAATACGGGGTTTTTTAATTCATCCAATGCGGCAAGTGATACGTTAACCACCAGTGGGATTCCTACGTCCGTATTTAATCTATTTAATGCCTCAGTAAATGCTTCATATCTACTGGATTTTTTTGGAGGGGTGCGACGACAAATACAAGGGTTACAATCGCAAGTAGAATATCAATATTTTGAACTTCGCGCGGCCTATCTGAGTCTAACGTCCAATATTGTAACGACGGCTATTACCATAGCCTCATTGCATAGACAGATTTGTGTAACTAAACAATTGATACGAGAGCAAGCTGAGCAATTGGCAATCATAAAAAAACAATTTGATCTCGGTGGTGTTTCACAAATTGAGGTCGTTGCACAACAAACCCAATTAGCACAAACTCGAGCTGCTTTACCGCCTTTAGAAAAGAGTTGGGCACAAGCACGTCACTTACTGGCTATTTTAGTCGGTGCTTTTCCTAGTGAATGTTATGTTATTCCGTCTTTGGATTTGAATGAGTTGCACTTACCGACTGAACTTCCATTGAGTGTGCCATCGGCTTTAGTTCGGCAAAGACCCGATGTGCGTGCTGCTGAAGCATTATGGGAAGCGGCTAATGCTCAAATAGGGGTTGCTACGGCTAACTTATATCCACAGTTTACGTTGAATGGTTCTTGGGGAAAATCTAATTCAGTGGGTAGTAAAGTTTTTGGCTCGCAGAGTAATTTATGGAATATTGGAGGAGCATTATTTCAACCACTTTTTCGAGGAGGTGCTTTACTGGCTGAACGTCGTGCGGCTATTGCCGCTTATGATGTAGCGGCGGCACAGTATCGAGAAGTGGTGTTGCAAGCTTTTCAAAATGTAGCGGATACGTTACGGGCTATAGAAGCGGATGCTCGAGAAATGCGCGCACAAAAACAGGCCGAATCAGCGGCTTATGCTAATTTATATTTGGTGAGACAACAATTTTTTCTAGGTGGTGTTAGTTACCTTTCTTTATTGGATGCACAACGACAATATCAGCAAACACGGATTAGCTTGGTTCAAGCTGAAGCGAGTCGATATGCGGATACAGCCGCTTTATTTCAAGCTTTAGGGGGTGGATGGTGGAACTCGGATTGTTAGTAGAGGATCACAAACGTGCATAGGTTAAAAAAGCATTTTAATCGACCCATGATCATCATGTTGATCAGCGTCGGTACGCTTTTTATTCTAATTTTTGCTTATCAAACGATTAATCATTTCTTTATTCGACATGCGATGCAAAAAAATATTTCACCGGTTGTCACTGTTTCAGCTATGCGCGTTTCATATTCATGGTGGCAACCTAAGATTTTGACCTACGGTAGTATGCGTGCGGTAAACGGAGTCTATGTTACCACTGAATTAGCTGGATTAGTGCGTATGGTTTATTTGAAGCCAGGCGCGGAAGTTAAGGAAGGAGATGTTTTAGTACAACTTAACGCCGATTCAGATGTGGCATTATTGCATTCATTAGAAGCACAAGAGAAATTAGCTGAAATTATCTATCATCGTGATAGGGCACAATTTGCTGTCAAAGCGATTAGTAAAGCGGTGCTTGATACGGATGAGCAAAATTTAAAAAATTTAACTGCACAAGTCGCTCAACAAGAAGCGATAGTCGCTAAAAAAACTTTAAAAGCACCGTTTAGTGGTCGTTTAGGTGTTTCGACTGTAAACGTAGGCCAATATCTTAATCCGGGTGATCAAGTCGTTACTTTACAAGCCTTAGATCCACTCTATGCCGATTTTTTTATTCCACAGCAGAAGTTAGTGCAGTTACATATAGGATCCATAGTTAACATTAGAACAGATACCTATCCAGATAAAATTTTTACTGGAAAAGTGACTACCATCAATCCGATTGTGGATGTTAATACGCGAAACGTGCAAATTGAAGCGACCATCGCTAATCCACAATCTGAATTATATCCTGGTATGTTTGTTTCAGCGGAAGTGCAAACGAGTCCACTTAAACACTATTTAACTTTGCCACAGACGGCAATTAGCTTTAACCCTTATGGAGAGATCGCTTATATCGTGCAACAAAAAGGAAAGGATAAAAATGGAAAATCACAACTTAGTGTCCTACAAACTTTTGTGACGACGGGTGAAAAACGCGGCGATCAAATTGCAATTTTAGACGGTCTGAAAGAAGGTGAAATGGTCGTTACGAGTGGACAGCTCAAACTAAAGAATGGCAGTTTAGTCGTGATTAATAATTCAGTGGTGCCGAATAATAATCCAGCACCAGTAGCTATTGATGAATAAACCAATGGAATGGAAGACAAAGTGAGCTATTTTTAAAGGATGAGCTCGTTTTAGTTTAAGGATAGCGGTTTTTATGCGCTTTACGGATATTTTTATTCAGCGACCTGTGTTAGCAACCGTGATTAGTTTATTAATCTTGGTGTTAGGAATACGTTCGTTAACTTTGTTGCAAGTTCGGCAATATCCTTATACTGAGAATGCCGTAATAACGGTTTCTACAGTATATACGGGTGCTGATCCTGCTTTAATTGCAGGATTTATCACGACACCACTAGAAAATTCAATTGCGCAGGCGCAAGGAATTGATTATTTAACTTCAAGTAGTACACAAGGTAGTAGTTCGATACAAGCTAATTTGCTATTGAATTACGATCCGAATAAAGCATTAACTGAAATTAATACCAAGGTCAATGCCGTTATTAATCAGCTACCTAAACAATCTCAACAACCTACGTTGAGTATTGCTATTGGTGAAACCATCGATTCGATGTATATCGGTTTTTATAGTCCGAAGTTAGCGAGCAATCAAATTACGGATTATCTGACTCGAGTGGTACAACCGAAATTACAAAGTGTTCATGGTGTACAACAGGCTGAAATTGTTGGTCAACATTTATTTTCACTCCGTGCTTGGTTGGATCCCGCTAAATTAGCTTCTTATGGTTTAGGTGCTGATGATGTGGCGAATGCACTAGCTAACAATGATTTTATTGCGGCGGTCGGACGTACCAAAGGGGATATGGTCACCGTTGATTTAACCGTAAACACTGGTTTAAACAACGTAGAACAATTTCAGAACTTAATTGTCAAAGCACAAAATGGCGCCATTATACGTTTAAAAGATGTCGCTAAAGTGACGTTAGGTTCACAAAGTTATAACACAGCGGTTAAATTTGACAACAAACCGGCTGTTTATATCGGCATTAAAGTAGCGCCGACTGCTAATGTGCTTTCTGTTATTAAAAATATAAGAAAAGCTATGCCCGATATTACTGCACAATTGCCGCAGGGATTAAACGGAAAAATTGTTTATGATGAAAGTCGCTATATCAATAGTTCTATCCATGAAGTGATGACCAGTTTGATAGAAGCTTTAGTGATCGTTACGTTGGTTATCTTTTTATTTTTAGGCTCCATCCGCTCAGTCATTATTCCGGTTATTGCTATGCCCCTATCCTTAATAGGGGCATTTTTTATTATGTTATTGTTGGGTTATACGATAAATTTACTGACGTTGTTAGCTTTAGTATTAGCCATAGGTTTGGTCGTCGATGATGCAATTATTATTGTAGAAAATATTTATCGACACATCGAATTAGGTCAATCACCCTTTGAAGCGGCTATCAAAGGGGCGCGAGAGTTGGCTGTTCCCATCATTTCGATATCGGTCGTTTTAATTGCGGTTTATGTGCCGATAGGTTTCATGGGTGGATTAACGGGCGCACTGTTTACTGAATTTGCCTTTACTTTAGCGGGGGCAGTTGCGATTTCTGCCATTATTGCCTTAACGCTTTCTCCCATGATGTGCGCGCTCTCTTTAAAGCCCAGTGTTAAAGATCAGCATAAAGGTTTTGTTGGTTTTATTGATGCTAAATTTGCTAAATTACGTGAATTTTATGAGCGCCTTTTACATGGGTCATTGAATAATGTATCGGTAACCATCGTATTTGCATTTATTATTTTAAGTAGTATTTATTTTTTATATGCTACTTCTAAGAATGAATTAGCACCTCAAGAAGACCAAGGAATTATTATCAGCTTATTAACTGCAGCACCTAATGCGACTTTGCAGCAAACGCAATTATATTCCAATCAGGTGTTTAAAATTTTTGAAACTTATCCTGAAACAGATCATGTTTTTCAATTAGATGGCGTTAATGGACTGAATACCAGTATTGGTGGAATGGTCTTTAAACCATGGAATGAACGTAAGCGCACCACCAATCAATTACAACCCCAGATACAACATTTATTTGATGGTATCGCGGGAGCACGAGTGGCTGCATTTCAAAAACCTTCTTTACCGGGTGGAGGGAGTGGATTACCGGTGCAGTTTGTTATAACCACTACCGATGATTATATTAAATTAAATGATGTTTCTCAAACGTTATTAGACGAAGCGCGTAAAACGGGCTTGTTTGTTTATTTGGATAGTGATCTTAAATTAGATAAACCTCAAACAACGATACAACTCGATCGTGATAAAGCATCTCAACTTGGGTTAACGATGGCTGATGTGGGTGATTTATTAGCTTCTGCGATGAGTGAGAATTATATTAATTATTTTAATTTTGACGGTCGATCTTACCAAGTTATCCCTCAGGTGATGCGAGGTTATCGTTTGAATGCCGATCAATTGCTAAGTTATTATTTAAAGATTCCCAATGGTTCGGTGATTCCTTTATCCACGATAGCCCGATTAAAAACTATTGTAGTACCAGAATCGATTAATCATTTTCAGCAATTAAATTCAGCCACTATTTCAGCTGTTCCTTTTCCTGGTGTGACTATGGGAGGTGCATTGCAAGGCTTGCAAACTATAGCGAAAAAAATATTTCCAGAAAACTATACTATGGATTATGCGGCTCAATCTCGGCAATATCAGCAAGAAAGTAGTGCATTAATTTTAACTTTTTTCTTAGCTTTAATTATTATTTTTCTTTGTTTGGCAGCACAATTCGAAAGTTTTCGTGATCCATTGATTATTTTAGTCAGTGTTCCTATGTCAATTTGTGGTGCACTTATTTTTATAAGTTTAGGTATAGGCGGAGCGAGTTTAAATATTTATACGGAAGTGGGTTTAGTAACTTTAATAGGTTTAATTAGCAAACATGGGATTTTGATTGTGCAATTTGCTAACGATTTACAGCAAGAAGGCCATAAAAAACGCGAAGCCATACAAATGGCTGCCGGTATTCGGCTGCGACCCATCTTAATGACGACCGCTTCGATGGTCTTAGGTGTAATTCCATTAATTTTGGCGACAGGAGCAGGAGCTATTAGTCGTTTTAATATTGGTTTAGTGATTGCATCTGGAATTTCTATTGGGACTTTATTTACTTTATTTGTTGTGCCGGCCATGTATTTATTACTGGCTCAGGATCATCACGCTCAGACTGTCAGTGATATGCCGCAAGATTCGATTCTAGAGAGGTAAATTTATTTATTTTATATATATATATATAGGCCAAGAGTTGTTAAGCTTAGAAACGGATGAATTTTTATAGGGATATGGGTATGAGGTGCAAGGTAGTTATTTTTTCCTGGTTAGCTTTAGGGATGAGCTGTTCTGCTTTAGCAGCTGGAATCTATGAAAGGGATAGTGCCTATGAGCAAGAAATTATCCGTGCTCAAATGAATGAAATGGATTGGTTGTTGGGTAGAAATCAACCCGGTGGTTTTGATCAGCCGTGTGGTTGGGTTTGCCGCATAAATTTTAGCGGTTGGATGAACACCGATGCCTATATAACGAATACGCCGCCTGTTTTTTCAGTAGTGGCGCCATTTACAGATTTCTTTTTTGCTCAAGGAACACCTTTTAGTCTTACAGCCAATAGGGCCAGTGATCTCATATTAAATAATGCCAATTTGTTTATCGATACGCGGGTTAATAATTGGATGAAAGCCAATATGTCATTGGTGTATACCTCTTTAACCGGCGTTTCGGGTGCGCAAGGAGTCTATCAAATACCGAACTCATTCTTAATCTATCAACCGATCAGTAGAACTAAACTGGATACGGCTTACGCTACATTGCAACACTTTAATGTTTCGCCAGTCTATTTACGTATCGGTAAAGAATATGTGCCCTTTGGAAATTATGATCCTTATAGTTTTGTAAGTAGTGAAAATCCTACACAATTGCTAAGTGAAATAAATGCTACAACCGCTCAGTTTGGTTTTGCCATGCCGAGTGGGCTCTATGGTTCTGTTTATACGTTTGCAGGCCAACCTCGATTGGCGGATGGAGGTTCAACACGTCGTATCCAAAATGGCGGAGTTAATTTAGGATATACTTACACTGATTGCATCAGTAAATTTAATATCGATGCAGGATATGTCGCTAGTATTACCGACACTAATTTTTTATCTTCTTATTATACAAATAGCGATATAGAAGTTGCAGGTATTCTTCCTGGTTTATCTAATCCAAATCAAACAAACATTCCTGGCTTACCCAATCAGAAAGCGCCTGCTTATAACGTGAATGCTGAATTTCAATGGGGCCCTTTAGATATTAATGGCCATTATATTGCTATGATACGAAATTTTAACAAACCATTTTTTTTAGCTTTTCCTGTTCCCATTACGCCAGCTTTGATGTCTGCACTTACTTTTAATAAACCCAAACTTTGGGGTTTCGAGTTGGGTTTGACTTTTCCAGCCATCACTAAACAAACCCGACTTTCAGTAGGCTATCAAACCACCAAACATTTAGCAGGAATTTTACCTAATAGACGAATTTACGTTGATTATCTTATGAACATAAGTCAATGGTTTGACATAGGTTTGGCCATATTCCAAAATAAAGATTATAGCTTGGGAGAAGACCAAGTGGTTACTATGACTGGTGTTAGTAATACTCGTCGTGTACTTTTTCCTGGAGGCTCAGGTAATAAATCCACCGTAGGTCAAATACGCGCAAGTATAAAATTCGCGTAATATTTTGTCAGTTAACTATACTCAGAAATCCATGAGTTTTGTGGATTTAGATATCTCGAGACCGATCGGCGCCGTTCCCAATTTTTCAAATAGAGATGGGCTAATGTGGGATCGTTAATGATTAATAAATTTTCTGCATTTTTATTTTGAGCGGCCTTAGTAAAATTAAATGAACCAGTAAGCACTTCTTTTTCATCAACAATCATAATTTTATTGTGGGCAATAGCCGGTTTGTAATCTATCCAACAGGGAATATGTTGATTGACTAAAAAACGTGAAGCGCTATATTTTTGCGTTGTTTGACTTTTATCCAGTATGACATTGACTATTACGCCGCGTTTTTTTGCGGCAACTAAATGA
Source organism: Candidatus Rickettsiella isopodorum (assembly GCF_001881495.1). Lineage (NCBI taxonomy): Bacteria > Pseudomonadati > Pseudomonadota > Gammaproteobacteria > Legionellales > Coxiellaceae > Rickettsiella > Candidatus Rickettsiella isopodorum. Next base: position 19,016 of record NZ_LUKY01000028.1, read on the forward strand.
GCAGCGATGGGTGCAGACGTAAAGCTATAAGCTTGCACAAAAATAGATTTTTTAGCGGCATCGATGACATCGGTAATTTCTTCAGTGCAATTTTGACCGGGTGTAAAACAAACTTGTATAGTGGCGTAATTATTGGATTTGCTAATGGCTAAGCAGGTGGTGATAGGACAAACACTGAACAAGAAAAAACCACATAATAGTTTTTTTAACATAAATACTCTTTAATAAGTTTAATATTGTTGTTTGTAGTCTATTTTTCTAGGTCAGTAAATTAATTAGCTTAATTTAACAAAATTTTTAAAAGAGGTGCGAGTTCTTTTTTTTGGATACTGCAACGTAAACGTCTTACTCTTAAGATAGCGTTTAAATCGGCAAGTGCATTAGAAAAATTTTCGTTCAAAATTAAATAATCATATTCATCGTAATGAGCTAATTCAGTTTTTGCATCTGCCATACGTTTTTTTATAACATCTTTTTTATCTTGTCCTCTAAGATGTAGTCTTTTTTCTAATACTTCCCAAGAAGGAGGAATGATAAATATGCCTATTGATTCGGGCATTTTTTCTCTTATTTGCTGTGCACCTTGCCAATCAATTTCAAGGATGATATCGATACCGACTTCAATTTTTTGGGTCACCCAATCCATTGAAGTGCCGTAAAAATGACCAAAAACGATAGCATGTTCCAACAATGACTTTTTTTGGATGAGCTGTTTAAATTCTATTTGATCAATAAAGTGATAATCTACGCCTTCTTTTTCACCCGGTCGTGGTGGTCGGGTCGTATAGGAAATAGAAACCTCTAAGTTAGATACGGACTCTAATAATGCATTGACAAGACTGGTTTTTCCACCGCCTGAAGGTGCGGATATAATATAAAGTGTTCCAGGTATATTCATAATTTACTCAATATTCTGCACTTGTTCGCGCATTTCCTCTATCAAAACTTTGATGTTAACGGCCGATAAGGTCAATTCTGCATTCAGTGATTTAGAAGCTAAGGTGTTGGCTTCACGATTTAATTCTTGTAATAAAAAATCGAGCTGTTTGCCTTGGGCTTGATTTTTTGCCAATAAATTCTTAAATTCACGAAGGTGAATCTGTAAACGATCCAATTCTTCTGCTACATCCGTCTTCTGAGCAAATAATAACATTTCCTGCTCTAAACGGTTAGGGTCTAAGCTGATTTTAATTTCATTTAATCGAGTTAGAACTTTTTCTCGTTGCAGATTTAAAATATAAGGTAATTGAGTCTGAATATGCTGACGGAGATCCGTAAGTTTTCTTAAACGTTGATTTAATAGCTCAAAAATAGCATTACCTTCAATACTGCGAACTGTACAAAACTCATTTAAGGTTTCAGAAAATAACGTCATTAATTCAGGTTGTATGACTTCAACGTTTAATTCGGGAAACTTAAGTAGTTGCGGCCATCGTAATAATTCTCCGGGATTTAAGTGTGTTTCAGTATGGGCTAGCTGAGCAATTTTTTTGTAAGCGCCGATAAGCGACTGGGTTAATTCTTCATCGATCTCAATCGGCATCGCTTTATTAGAAAATGATTTATAACGCAGTTTGACTTCTATTCTGCCACGTTGCAAGCAGGCTTGCATTTGTTTGCGGATCAAAGGTTCTAAATAGCCAAAGGTATCAGGTAGAGAAAGAACGATTTCTAAATAACGATGGTTGACACTACGAACTTCCCAAGTGGCTTGGCCCCATTCGGCTTGTTTTTCTTTTCTGGCAAAAGCCGTCATGCTATTGGTCATGGTAATTTTCAGGTTAAAAAGTATAATGCCTATTTTCAGAGTCTCTATTTTAATTACTCTGCCAGTAAAATCTAGTTTTATAAAAGGAAAGTATCCATGCGTGCAACACAACGTGCTATTGATGAGCTTCGTGTAATCAACTTGACACGTTCTTATACGAATTATGCCGAAGGGTCAGTATTAGTAGCATTTGGCAATACCAAAGTACTTTGTACAGCCAGCGTGGTACCGGGCGTGCCAAAATTTTTGAAAGGATCAGGCCAAGGATGGATTACTGCAGAATATGGTATGTTACCTCGTGCAACACATACGCGATCTGAACGAGAGGCGAGTAGAGGTAAGCAAACCGGTCGAAGTTTAGAAATACAACGCTTAATTGGCCGTGTTTTACGCGTGAGTGTTGATTTGAAACAGTTAGGTGAAAATACCATCTTTTTAGATTGCGATGTGATTCAAGCCGATGGTGGAACCCGAACTGCCGCTATTACGGGCGCAAGTGTTGCATTGAAGGATGCCTTAAGCGTAATGAAGAAAAAAGGCGAATTAACACAAGATCCATGGCGTTTTCTTGTTGCTGCAGTGTCTGTCGGAATCTATAAAGGACAAGTGATCTTGGATTTGGATTATGCAGAGGATTCTCACGCTGAAACGGATATGAATGTGGTAATGACAGAGCAGGGTGGTACCTTGGAGGTGCAAGCCACTGCAGAAAAAAATGCTTTTTCCAAACAGCAATTCGAACAACTGTTAGCCGTAGCAGAGACAGGAATAAAGCAATTATTAAAAAAACAACAAGAAAGTTTAGCTTTAAATAAAAGTTAAAATTCACTTAAATCTCTGAAAATAATTTTTTTAACGATTAAATTAACCTTTAAGTTAATCTTAATAATTTGTTATTACACTTATACTTCTTATCTTTGTAGTAAATAGAGTGTAATTTATGCATAAATTTATAAAACCGCTATCAGATGCAAAAAAAAGGAAAGAAGTAGAAGAACAAAAGCAAAGGGAAATAGAAATTGAAAAATTAAAAGCAAATTTTCCTCTGTATGGAAAAGTGATAAATTCTGATGATAAAAATATTGCTAAATTAAGTGTCTATGATGAAAAAAAGCTTTTTAAAGCAGGCGCACAAAACCAAGGTTCACTAAACTTAGATCCTAATGCTTTTGTTTTTTTTAAAACGAGAGGCTATAACCTAAATCAAGTTCGTATAGTAATAGTAGAAGAAAAAAAAGAACAAGACCATGAATCTCAGAACTGTAAAAATAAATAAAAAGTTGATTAAATGTATAAATAATGTTCATTTTTTGCGATCTATAGTTTTGGTAATATCATAATCGATACTATTAGTTAAAAAATTGTTAAACTAATGTCTACTTGCATGTAGAAATTCATCAAGTCTAAAGATACTCAATGGATTTAAAAATTGCTAAAGCGTGATATTTCCACGACTAATATCTTAATTGCCGCAGCAGGTGGAATGATAGGTTCCGCTTGGCTATTTACCCCTTTTATAGGCGCGCAGATGGCTGGGCCGAATGCACTCATTAGCTGGATGATTGCGGCACTTTTTATGTTATTCATAGCCCTCCCATTATGCGAATTGGGGACTATGCTACCGATTTCTGGTGGTTTATCGAATTATCCGACCTATACGCATGGTAGAGAAGTAGGATTTTTATTTTCTTGGATCACATGGCTTGCCTATGTGGTGATGACACCAATAGAAATCCAGGCCATTTTGCAATATAGCAGTCATTTTTTTCCTTTTTTGTTAATTAAAGAAGCTACTTATTTTAAGTTATCACACACAGGTTATTTGGTAGCAGTTATCATCATGTTTTTTATTGTGCTGCTGAATAGTTATGGAATTAAATTCTTAGCGGAATGTAATAAGTACGCCAGCATTGTGAAATTCCTTTTACCGTCGATTGCTATTGTTGCTTTAATCCATACTTCGCCGACTTTACAAAATATCACGCTTGATTTGACTAACAAAACTAGCTGGATAGAAATATTTTCGGCTTTATCTGCAGGGGGTATCGCGTTTGCGTTTACTGGTTTTCAAAATGGTTTGATGTTAGGAGGTGAAGTTAAGAATCCGCAAAAAAATATTCCTATTGCCATTTTGGGTGCCGTATTAGTGGGGTTCATTTTATATTTTATGTTGCAACTTAGTTTTCTAGTGGCAGTCCCTCAAAGTTATTTGCAACAAGGCTGGCCGCATCTTAGTTTTCCGGGTGATAGTGGACCTTTAGTCGGTTTAACTTTGTTACTCGGCCTTAGCATCGTAGCCATGTTATTATTATTTGATGCGGCTTTTTCACCATTGGGAACGACATTAGTTTATACCGCTGCCACATCGCGAATTCTCTATGGCATGGCATTGAATAAACATTTACCGCCATTTTTTTTAAAACTTAATCGTTATCAAATTCCGTATGTCACACTCTATGCTAATTTTTTAGTAGGAATTTGTGCTTTTTTGCCGTTTCCAGGTTGGCAAAAGATGGTGGCGTTTTTATCTTCGGCGAGCATACTTTCGTATGGAATAGGACCTATTTGTTTATTAGCATTACGAAAAATGCGGCCTGAGCAACAGCGCCCTTTCAAATTATCAGCGAGTTTAATTATCTGTCATATGGCATTCTATGTGGCTAATTTAATGCTTTATTGGTGCGGTTTTTCAGTGATATGGAAGCTTTATATCGCCATTTTAGTGGGTTTTGTTATCTATCTTTGTTATCAAAAACGTCGTTTTTGGATCAATAATTTTAGTTTATATTGGTTTTTTTCTTATCTATCCATTTTATTATTATTTTCTTATTTGGGTCCCTTTGGAGGTATAGCACAGCTAAAATTCCCATTGGGTATATTAGTGATATTGCCTTTTAGTGTGTTAATGCTTTATTTATCGCAATATTGCTTAGTTAGAGATCAAGCCGAAGAAGAATCGTTTGCATTGATGAATAAACAATTACAAGATTTATAAAATTTAAGCTTCGCCGATAATACGCACTTCGGGTATTAAGCGAATATGAAATTTGTGGAATACACACTCAGCAATTTTTTGAATTAAAGCTTCAATGTCAGCGGCGCTAGCCTTGCCATTATTAATAATAAAATTAGCATGCTTGTTGGATACCGCGGCATTACCAATGGTTAAACCTTTAAGCCCGCACGCTTCGATCAAGCGTGCAGCATGATCCCCGGGAGGATTACGAAACACCGAACCACAATTGGGTTCATTAGTTGGTTGAGTGTCTGCACGATATTTAAGCAGAGTACGAATTTTGGTTAAAGCGGTTTCTTTGTTACCTGATTTTAATTGAAATTCTGCAGCCAAATAATATTCGTCTGGAAATACACTGACACTACGGTAAGCAATTTTATATTCATTAGGATAACGGATTTTTTTCTCACCTTGCCGATTTACAGTAAGGACTGACTTAACTATATTCCAGGTTTCACAACCATCACATCCTGCATTCATGATTAAAGCACCACCAATAGTGCCAGGAATACCGGCTAAAAATTCGGCCCCCATTAAATTTTTTCTGGCAGCAAATCGAGCGAATGCCGGCGAAGCAACACCTGCTTCTGCATAAAGCGTCAGAGCATCTATAGTTTTTAATTTATTAAGCGCGCCCTGTGTGACAACCACTGTGCCTTTGATACCACCATCCCGTATGAGTGTGTTGCTGCCTAAACCTAAAAAAAATAAGGGTTCTTGTTCAGATAGTTGTTTAATAAAGGTAATTAAATCATTGATATCTGCAGGTTTATACAGGTGATCGGCTTTGCCACCCACTTGCCATGAAGAATATTCAGCCAATTTAGCATTTTCTAGGAGTTCGCCGCGTAAATGTTGCATAAATTATTCATTTTCAATTGAGAGAGCTAGTTTTTGTGCAATACTGCCAATATCTCCTGCCCCTTGTAATAGCAGGACATCACCGTCTTGTATCACTTCATCTAAAGTTTGGGTAAGATTTTCTTTATCTTTGATATGGATAGGGCTTAATTGATTATTTAAACGTATTGATTTTAATAAAGCCGCACTATCTGCGCCGGGAATGGGTGTTTCTCCCGCTGAATAAACATTTAAAAGCAGCAAATGATCCACTGCAGATAGAATTTCTACAAAATCTGCAAATAGATCGCGAGTTCGTGTGTAACGGTGAGGTTGGTAAGTCATGACTAAACGTCGGTCTGGCCATGCACTCCGTATAGCTTTTAAAGTAGCGGCTATTTCACGTGGATGATGCCCATAATCATCTATTAATAAAGCATGACCTTGTTTACATTTCAATTTTCCTAATATTTGAAAACGCCGATCGACACCGCTAAAGTGTGCTAAGGCGCCAAGTATCGTATTATCTTTAATTCCAAGTTCTGACGCAACGGCAATAGCGGCGAGTGAATTTAAAGCATTATGTTCACCAGGAAGATTCAAAGTAATAGCTAATGGCTTTTTCTTGGGCCTAGTAACAGTAAAGTAATTTTTAATACCTTTTTGTTGGAAAGAAGTAATGCGAATATCAGCATCTTCACTAAATCCGTAAGTAATAATAGGGCGCATAATATCAGGTAAGATGGATCGAATAATCGGATCATCGCAGCACATGATAGCTAAACCATAAAAAGGTAAATGCCATAAAAATTCTAAAAAGCTTTTTTTTAATTGCTGAAAATTACCCTCATAAGTTCCCATATGATCCATATCAATATTAGTTACAATAGCAATCATGGGTTTTAAGTATAGGAAAGAAGCATCACTTTCATCAGCCTCAGCGACTAAATAGCGCCCTGCACCCAAACGAGCATGCGTACTCGTGCTATTCAGTTTACCGCCAATGATAAAAGTGGGATCCAATCCACCTTCTCCTAATAAACTGGCGACTAAGCTGGTCGTGGTTGTTTTTCCGTGCGTTCCTGCAACGGCTACACTATAACGAAAGCGCATTAATTCTGCGAGCATCAAGGCTCTTGGAACGACAGGTATGAGCGCGTTCCGTGCAGCTTGAATTTCTACATTGTCAGGGGATACTGCACTGGAATAAACAATGACATCAGCATCGCATATATGTTTTTCGTGGTGACCCCATTGGATTTCTGCCCCTAATTTTTTCAGATGTTGAGTCATAGTGTTTTCTTGAAGATCAGAACCCGAGATCATATAGCCTTCATTGAGTAAAATTTCAGCAATACCTCCCATGCCCGCACCACCAATACCAACAAAATGGATGTGTCGAATACGTCCCATTTGATTATCAACAAAAGGGATTTTCATGACTAAAAACCTATAGTGTGAATTGAGGAGGCGTATTGTGGCATTAGTTGGCCAGTGCCTTCAACTTTTGCTATCTACCGCTGGTACTTGAAGATGCGAAATTTTGCATTTCTCGATGAGCGGATGTTCCTATTATAGAGCAGTTTTTTGTATAAAGTGCTTAGTTGAAAAGTTCCTATTTGTCTACTTTAAAACCAAATTGAATTAAGCGATATTCGTAATCGATACGCAGTAATAAAGCGAGCATGATGCAGGTCATTAGTAAACTACTTCCTCCATAGCTCATAAGTGGTAATGTTAAACCTTTGGTAGGTAACACACCCGTATTAACACCAATGTTAATCATGACTTGTAAGGCAATGTTTAAACCAATGCCATAGGCAAGATAGGCGGTGAAACGTTGACCAATATTAAAACAACGATAACCTATATATAAAGCACGCCAGACTAATAGTGAAAATAATATGATCATAAACAATCCGCCTATTAAACCTAATTCTTCGGTAAGCACTGCAAACAAAAAGTCCGTATGCGCTTCAGGAAGATAAAATAATTTTTGTATACTTTCACCTAGCCCGACACCGGTCCAACCCCCACGACCAAAAGCTATTAATGATTGTGTTAATTGATAGCCTGAATCAAATTGGTTAGCCCAAGGGTTAAGAAATGTCGTTAAACGTGCTAAGCGATAGGGTGAGCTAATTGCTAAGGTTCCTAAAATAATCGCTACACCCGTTAAAAGGATAATAAATTGCCAAATTCGTACACCTGCTAAAAATAACATTCCTAAACTAGTGACTAATATCACTGTGGCAGCTCCAAAATCAGGCTCGCGTAATAGTAAAAAAGTAATGATACCGAGAACTACTAAGGGCTTAAGAAAGCCACGGATTTGATTTTGCACCTGTTTTTCTTGGCGTACAAGATAACCCGCAAGATAGACGATCATGGTTAATTTGACGAATTCAGAAACTTGTAATCCAAAAGGACCAAAACCTAGCCAACGCATACTGCCATTAACTTGTCGGCCAATACCCGGCAATAAAACTAAAAAAAGTAAACCAATACTGAGCACTAATAACGCAAGACTGATCTGTTGCCAGTAAGAGGTTTTTATTTGTACGACAATGATTCCGGCAGCGATTCCTAAGGTTAAGTAAAAAAGCTGATGAAAAAAAAAGTGGAAAGGCTGGCCATACTGATGTTCAGAAATCACGATAGAGGTTGAAGCGACCATTAACAGACCGAAAGCAAGCAAAGTAGCAATAACGATTAGCAGCCAACGATCATACAAAACGATGGATGCAACATCCGGATTGCTGGTTTTAGACATATCAATGGATTCCTCGCACTAAACTGATAAAAGTATCACCACGTGCTTCATAATTTTTAAACATATCCATGCTCGCACAAGCTGGAGATAAAAGCACAATATCACCTTGCGTTGCTGTTTGATGGGCTAATTTTACTGCCTGCGCCAAATCAGAAGACAGTTCGATAGAGGTACTTTTTTCTAAAGCATTTTTTAATAAAGCGGCATCTCGACCCATTAAAATCATTTTTTTAACATAGCGCTTTACGGAATCATTTAATAAAGAAAAATCAGCGCCCTTGGCTAAGCCTCCAGCAATTAAAATGATTTTACCTGAAATGGCTGGACCTAATCCATTTAACGCAGCGAGTGTTGCGCCGACGTTGGTTGCTTTAGAATCGTTATACCAAGTCACGCCTTTATGCTCTTTAATCCACTGGCAGCGATGAGGTAAACCCTTAAATTGACAAAGTGCGGTTAACATAGCAGCGGGAGGTAATCCAATAGCATGCCCTATGGTTAAAGCAGCTAATGTATTTGCCCAATTGTGTCGACCTTTAATAGGTATTTTATCAACAGAAAGTAAAATTTGATTCCCTTTTGCAAGATAGGGTTTTTGATTGACCACTTGTAAGCCAAATTCTTGAGAACCCGGTTGTAGTGACTCTAAACCAAAACTGGTTATTTTTTTGGTGGTATAGTCTGGAAAAGTATTTAAATCTTCTCGATTCCATACGGCTATTTCAGATCCATGGTAGATGCGTTGCTTAACTTGGATATAAGTGGCTAAGGTTTTATGGCGATCTAAATGATCTGGACTGATGTTGAGTATGCTAGCCAATTTAGGCTGCAAACTATAAGTCGTTTCTAATTGAAAACTTGAAATCTCTAATACATAAAAATCCGGTATCGGCTCATCAAGCAAATCTAATGCAGGTTTGCCTATGTTACCTCCCACGGCAACCTTTAGTTTTGACTGATGTATCATATCGCCTACTAAACTTGTTACCGTGCCTTTAGCATTGCTGCCGGTAATCGCAATGATAGGTGCACGTGCTTGTTGGGCAAATAATTCGATATCGCCAATGGGCTTAAGCTTATGGAGGCTGATCACTCTGTGGATATTCCTCTCGTTGAGATCAATGCCAGGACTGACAATTAATTCCTTACAATCTTGAAAGTATATTGGGTCAAAAGGCCCTAAATGGTAAGCCACTTGGGGAAATTCTTTTTTAAATACGGATAATTTGGGTGGACTTAAACGGCTATCCAAGAGTGTAAAAGGTAAATTTAATCGTTTAAAATAGCGTGCACAGGATAGTCCTGTTTCACCTAAGCCTAGAATCAAACGGGTATAAGAAGAATTAGCGTGTGGCATCAATAATTCCGCCTCCCAAGCAGGTTTGTTCTTGATAAAAAACAACAGATTGACCGGGAGTAATCGCTCGCTGTGGGGTTTCAAATGCAATTTGATAATTATCATTGCCACAGGGTGTGATTAGGCAAGGAGTTTCAAGTTGTCGATAACGCGTTTTTGCTGTGCAATGGAATGGTTTTGTGGGTGGGCAACCGCTGATCCAATGTAGCTGAGTGCAAACCAGAGCCTGAGCGAAGAGTGCAGGATGATTTTCTCCTTGTACGACGATTAATGTATTACGAGCGAGTTGTTTATCGGCGACATACCATGGATTTCCAGATTTTTCTTTCTGACCACCGATTCGCAATCCCTGTCGCTGGCCTATCGTGTAAAACATCAGGCCATCATGTTGTCCCAATATTTCACCTGCTAATGTTTCTATATTCCCAGGTTGGGCGGGCAAGTAAGTTTGTAAAAAATGTTTGAACTTACGTTCTCCGATAAAGCAGATACCAGTACTATCTTTTTTAGTCGCATTAAGAAATCCTGCTGATTTGGCGATTAGGCGGACTTTCGGTTTGGTAAGATCGGCGAGTGGAAATAAGGTTTTAGCTAAAGGCTCTTGGCCTAAAGTATATAAAAAATAGGTTTGGTCTTTATTTTTATCAGCACATTTAAGTAATTGATACGTGTTATTTTTATAGGATTTTCCCGCATAATGACCGGTAGCAATAAAATCAGCACCACATTGTAGGGCGTACGCTAGAAAAGTTTTAAATTTAATTTCCCGATTGCAGAGAATATCTGGGTTTGGCGTACGGCCTAGTTGATATTCCGCTAAAAAATGCGTAAATACGCGATTCCAATATTCAGCCGAAAAATTAATTGTGTGCAGTGGGATCGCTAATCTATCACAGATAGCTTGTGCATCGGCAATGTCGGCACTGGCTGAGCAATAATCTTCCGTATCGTCTTCTTCCCAGTTTTTCATAAACAGCCCTTCGACTTGATAACCTTGCTCTTTTAACAATAAAGCAGTCACTGAGGAATCTACTCCTCCCGATAGGCCGACCATAACACGTTGTTTTTTCATATGATTTTTTAAAGGACGTTGTACGATACGATATGAGAATGTTACGGGTTAATTTACCTGCATTTAGGCTAATTTTCTAGTAATTCGATGGGTTCCGAGCCTAGCTCCACTGTAAGCGACTTTATTTTCTATATAGGATCGGATGATGAGTATCCAGTCACCAGCCCTCTCATGTACACAGACCCACCGCGCCGGATTATTGACTCACTAAATTCTTATAGTCTTGTTTGATGCTTGCTTCATCATGAGGAGGAGAAAAAATAGCGACCAATTTACCTTCGGGATTAATCAAATATAAAGTGCCACTATGGTCAATCTGATAATTATTTTCTGAAATTTTACTTTGTTGGGCTTGTATATAAACAACACCCATTTGTTTGCTCAATTGTTGAATTCCTGCTAGGGGTCCCGAGACGCCGATAAAATGGGGGTTAAATGCTTTAACATAATTACCCACTACTTTGGGTGTATCTCTTCTGGGGTCAAGTGTAATAAAGATAACCTGCGGAAGAGGAAGTTTTTCGGTTTTTAATTCCTTATAAAGTTGTGTCAACATAACCATCGTCAATGGACAAATACTTTGGCAATGAGTAAAACCAAAGAATAGTAAACTGAAATGGCCTTTTAAATTATGATTAGTAAAGGGTTTACCTAATCCATTAACTAAATGAAACTCTGGAATTAATTGAGGTTGATCGATATTAGTGCCTGCAATGGGTGGAATAACGATACGAGTCTTTGAAGAGTGCCATAGGTTAAAGCCTAAACCTAAGCCTAAAGCGAGTATAGTGAAAATAATAAAGGCTAAAAATCTTTTATTAGAGATAGGGCAAGTCATTAAATAGTCCTCATTAAAGTATGGTCCATGAATAAACAAGCAAACAGCATGAGTAAATAAAAATTCGAATAATGAAAAGTTTTTATCGCTGTTGCAGCTTTAGTTTGCTTTAATAAATCAGTCGCTGCAACTATAAATCCAGTATTTAATAGTAAAGCCGCAATTAAATAAAAAATCCCACTCATGCCGATGCAAAAAGGTAACAAACTAATTCCGCTTAAAAGCAGCGTATAAAGTAAAATTTGTTGCTTTGTAAAAGCGATACCATGTGTCACGGGTAACATAGGCAAGTTACTTTTGACATAGTCGGCATGTCTGGCAATTGCTAATGACCAGAAATGCGGGGGTGTCCAAATAAAAATAATTAAAACCAGAATTAAACCGCCTGGATCAATATTTCCTGTTACGGCGGTCCAACCTAACAAAGGAGGCGTTGCGCCTGCTAAGCCACCAATAACAATATTTTGTGTGGTGTGTCGTTTTAAGTACAACGTATAAATGAATGCATAAGCTATTAGGCTAATAAAGCTTAAAAAGCAGGTTAATAAATTACTTGATAGACTTAATACGACTAATCCTAAAAAACTAGCGGTTAATGAAAAAAGCAAAACATGCGTAGTTGAAATTTTTTTTAATGGGAGAGGCCGTCGATCGGTACGCGCCATTAACTTGTCCAAACGCTGTTCTAATAAGTGATTCAGCGCTCCTCCAGAGATGGCGACTAAACCGACACCTAGTAATGTAAATAAACTTAATTGCAAAGAAAGTGGTGTTGAAGAAGCTAATACCATGCCTACCCAAACGGTAATTAACATTAAGCTAGTGACACGCCATTTTCCTAATTCCAAATAGATTAAAGCTTTACTAGCCAAGCAAGTAGCAAAATTCTTTAGCATGTTTTTCCTTATGGGTTACAACCTGTCCTTCATTAAGCATTAAGGCGAAAAAATTATACGAGAATAATTCTATTAAAGGTAGGGTTTTAAGAAAAAATTAAATTATTAATTATTTTTATTTTTGAAAAAGGATAATGCTATTTTAAAGATAAGGTATTTATTTGAAAATAAATACCTTTTTATTTTTTAAATAAAAAATAACTAGACAAAATTATTTTATTAGTGATAAATTGTTTCCGATTAAAAATTAAATGAAATAAAAATTTTTTATCTTTAATAAATATAAAAATAATAAAAAAAGAGGTTTAATATGCACCCTGTTTATTTAGCAGCCCCTAAAGATTCACCATTTATGCTTGGTGAAAAAACAAAATATGTCGCAATTATAAAAGATAAAGCAGTTATATTAAATAATAAAAAATATAATTCTAAGAATGATGCTTATAGTTTGACTTTCAAAATAGGAGCTTCGAATGCAGAGGTGCTTAAAAAATGTATAAATGAAAAATTAAGTATCTATAAAGTAGAAACTCCAAGTAAGTTTATAGATTTATTAGGAAGTGAATTTGATATAAAGGAACAACAAGAACTAAATCAAGAAAATAATGTTGAAGTTACAACATCTAAGTTAACGCTTGAAGATGAACAATTGATAGAAGCGTCACAATCACACCTGCCTACTTCTAGGCCTCGTCCAAACTCTCTAAGGTATGAAAACGTATCTGGTTCTTACTTAAGAAAAACATTATCATTACATGATCCGGTAAGGGAAAATTCACTCGACATACAGCAGCCAGATATCCCTTCAGACTTATCTTCATCACGCAATTCAATTCATAACCAAGATTCATTGGATGCAGAACGAGATCAGCTAATTGAGAGAGCACCAAAAATTTATTCCTTTTTTACTGAAAAAGCAAAAAATACTCCCTTATCTCATATAAAATCTCATGGGCTTAATATTCAAAAAGGTTATTTTAATGGTGGAGTAAAATCAAAAATATTATTAGATATTACGCAACTAGCGGATCAGATAAAGAGCAACAGTAATGAGATAGGAAATGAATCATCAAATGAACAAATACAAGCATTAAAGCAAAAGGTTTCAATGCTAAATGAAAAAATTAATGACAAACAAAATCTTGAAATTTTATCTCGATATCGCGGTTTTTCTGCATTTAAATGTTTTGCTACACTTTGGGGTGGTGGAAGAGTGAAGAGTATTGAGTATGTTGAACAATTACAAGAACAAGTAGGTAGCTTACTCAAAGAGATCACTCCATTAAGACCTACTGTTTAAAATTTATAAAATTAAAGGGCAGCTTTTTCTGCCCTTAATAAAAATAATAAGGGGATAATATGTATCCATTATCAAATTTAAAACAAATTAAAGATGAAAACTTGCAGCAGGAGTTAGATGAATTACAAACTAAAACAGCTGAATTGGAAAGGTATCATAATTTTGCAGAGGTTGATGATCTTTTAGAAGAAAGTAAAAATATCATTGCGAGTGAAAAAAATGTTGAAGTGATAGCACAAAGTAGTAAAAAAATAGATAGTATAATGAAATTACTAACTCAACCTATACAAGAAAGAATGAATCAATTAATTTTTTTAAAAAATTTAATTGAAGCTTATTGTGATCAAACTGAAGTGCAAAGTTTAAATAGTACTTTAGCTATTCAAGAAAAAAAATTAAAAATCGAAATAACAAAAAAAATTATAGATTCACAAGAAATTAAAAATCAGTTTTTTAAAATTGATGCGATTTGTCATAAAAATTTAAAGAAAATAATAGGAAAAATAAAGCAAAGACTATTAGAATTAGAAAAATCTTGTGATGATAGATATAAAGCCTATTTGAATAATCAATTGGAGATAATTAGCTTATCCGAAAAGGAAATTAACGAAAAAGTAACTGAAATGCCAGCTTGTTTTGCTACGATAAAATTTGTAATTGAATCGATTAACGAATTTGAATCCAGTCATAAATTATTTATACATTTAATACATTCTTTTAATTCATCTAAAGAACACTATCAAAAATTAACCGATATTTTATTTAATTCTGCTGTTATTACTCTTTGTAAACGTGGATTAGAAATTCAAATAAAACTGTTAAATAATAATTTTTCCAAGTTTGATCCCAGATCGCAGTTGCTTGAAGATTTAAATACAGATTTACAATCGCTTAATCAAGAAACCAAGCAATTAATCAAACTAAGCAGTGAAGAATTAAAACTTAAACACAATAATTTAATGAATCTTGTCAAGAACTCTAATGAAGCCTTAACTGCTCATAATAAAAAATTATCTTATTCGAGTACCCAGATTGCTATGAATAAAAGTATAGCGATTAAACTTATTAAGGATAAAATTGATTTATTGTTAAATACTGAAATAAATTTCGAAGATAATGCTTCGAGTCAAGCAGTGATTGATAAAATTTCAGAATTGAAGCAAACAATTAAGGACGCTAAGGGAATCTTATCTGAATATCGAGGGATATCTTTTTTACGTTGTGTTGCTACTCTGTGGGGTGGGGGGAAAGTCACAAGTCAGGGATTAGTTAATACATTAGAAGAGCAGTTAACAGATTTTCCGATCAATAAGACTAGACTATCGCCGAGTATAAAGACTTGCTAAGTTAGAAAGGGACTTTTAAACTGTCCCTTTTTTGATTTAAAGAGATTAATAAGAAGATGCGCATTTTTAATCTTGATACGATATTTAGTTTTGCTCTCTATCCTGATGGAAATAAGAAACGTAATCGTAATAGCCAAAGCTACTGTTTAACGGTTGATCAATATAGTAAGAATGGTATCGATGAGACCGATACTGAAACACTTAAAAATCATTTAAAGAATATGAAGGTTCTATGCTTAGGTGTTTTGGCTGATGAATTTAAGAACAGAGATAAACCTGAGTTAGGCGCTGTAAAGTTTCGGATAAAAAAAACAGATAAATACGAGATCAAAAGAGAGTTTTTATCACCTAACAAAAATACTCCATTACCACTTTTTTTGTTTTACAAGAAGAAAAAAGCTAAAGTTACTAAAGCGCTAACTGATATTTTAAGTCCATTCTTTTTTAACATCATTAACTTATACAAAGAAAAAAATTTAGAGTTAAAAAAAATAGGGATAAGCAAAGAAGATATTATTGAAATTAATTATGCCTATCAAAATAAGATTACAAAAGCAGCTGAAATTATTTTTAAGGAAATAGAAGGATCCCATACAGAAGTAAATATTATCGGTTTATTTGTCGACCCTTATTTTATACGAAAAGTAGATGACAGGTTGTTTTTAGAAGATACTCGACCTATTGATACGTTTCCAAGGCAGAATATTCCCCTTCTGAAAGAACAAAGTTTTTTAGAAGGAGATCAGGAATTAATAAAACCTGAAACGGATAGTAATAACTTGAGTGCATCTATTTTTTTGAGCAATACTTACAAAAAAAATGATATTTTTGAATCATTAGATCGGGTTTTTACTGAATCTGTGGAAGAAAAATCAAAAAACTTATCGGTTACTGCAGAAGATGGAATTGCTAAAGAGGTAGTTGATGCTGCTCAGTTAGATTCAGGAGTAGACAGGCATGATACAAGTGTAGATTTAGTCACTAGTCGGCAAGAAGAAATAGCCGCTTCTATATCATCAATAAGTAACCCAATTGCTACTAAAAGTAAATCCTATGATTGGAATTCAAGAGCCAAAAAAGAGATAACGGATTTGCTTGTAAAGTATCAAAAACATTTATCTCAAAGGTTTTTTTTTCGTAATAATACTGCAAAGATTGAGAAATTATTCATTACAGAAGATTTATTAGCAAAAATAAAGCAAGATACTTATGAAAGCTTTTCGAATTGTTTAGAGAGTATTAATACTAAAAAAATTCTTGAAACCCACAGAGATTTACCTATTATCCAGAAAATAGGTAAATTTTTCAAAGGCCATAGCAAAACGGAGGGCACATTATTGCTAGAAAATATATTTTCTAGCTTAAATGAGAATACTATAGTAATAAATTCTATATCTATTTAAATTAAATAAAAAAAATAAAAATAATAAGGATAAACTATGAAATATAATTTATTTAAAGCAATTAATGCTAATGTGCTTTATGAATACAACGAACCTTATAAAAAAAAAGGCGATCAGCAGGCTTTTAGTAATTTCAAGAAAATTTCAAGTGAAATAGGAGAAGCGTATCCGACAGAATGGTATTATCAATCTTTTAAAATAACAAATAATTCTTTTTCTACAGCGTTCACTCTTCCTTTGCAAATATTTCCTGTTAACCATCATTATCAGCGATCTTATTTGCAAGAACATAATCAAATTCAAAAAAAAGATTCTAATGTAGCTGAGGATACTGATAAATTAAAGGATAAAGATCTAAAAATAGCAAAATCCAGCAATTTTTTAAACAAGATAACTAAACTATTTTCTTTAAAAAAAGAAATATTTATAAATGGAGTGAAAAATTGTAATGATGAATTTGATTTTTTAAGACTTAAAAATTTTTGATCGCTTAAGGATCAAATTTTCTAATTGGTATCCATACAAACCAATATTTAATGTAATGATAATTAATAATAGTAACGCAGCAACGGCATTGTGTGCCATGGCAATAGGCAAAGGTAACACCCATAATACATTTAAAGCACCTAAACTAATTTGTAGACCTAATAAGAATGCTAGTAATACAGCGAGACTGCGTAAAAAAATTCTTTTCGTTACATTAAATAGTTTATAAACTACCAAACCTAAGTAAATAGTAGTAATTACCGCCATTATCCGATGAGTCATTTGTATGGCAGTGCGAGCAGTATGAGATAAGATACCCCCTTCGTAATTAATATTTGTATTTAACCAAAGGTGAAAACCTTCGAAGAAATTCATGGCAGGCCACCATTGTCCTTGACACCGCGGGAAATCGGGACAGACAAAAGCGGCATAATTAGCGCTGGTCCATCCGCCGAGACAAATTTGTATTATGATCAATAATAAACCGAATGCCATCCATGATCTTAATTTTTGTTCCGATACTGAAGATTGCTTTATGGATAATTGGCTCAGTCGTAGTATTAATAGCCAAAGCAAACTCAATAACGCTAATCCACCTAATAAATGAGATAGGACAACCAAAGGATGCAATCGCAAAGTAACAGTCCATTTTCCTAACAAGCCTTGTAAAAACAATAAAAAAAGCAAACTAGTGGCTACCCATACGGGTTGTTGGGATAGTTTATATTTATTAATAATTAAAACTATTGCGGCAAAGCTTAATAATACTAAGGTAGCCGCCATATAACGATGAATCATTTCTGGCCATGCTTTTCCTAGATCTAAGGTTTTTCCTATAAAAGGGGCTTGCTTTATTTGTTTGGCATCCTTAGGCAATGTGAACTTTCCGTAGCAACCTGGCCAATCAGGGCACCCTAAGCCCGCATCTTTCAAGCGAGTGAATGCACCCAGTTGCACAACAATGAAAGCCAATAAAAAAGCAATATATAAAAAATATAAAGCCGATTTGTTTTCCGGAAGCATATTTTATCCTGTTGTTGAAATTGCCAATAAACGCGCTAAATCTTGATATATATCCTCACCAGAGACATCGCTCGAATAATATAAAATAATTTTTCCAAATGGATTCGCTAAAAAATATCCATTTTTTTGATGTAATTTTTTTAATTCTGGTTTAGAGATCGTATAGTTTAGTAAATTTGAATCTTTATTTATTAATGGAGAAAGACGAAGTAAATTTGTTTTAGCTTGTATTAAGCCATACTTTACACGGTAACGATTCTTGCCTAATGCTAATGTGATTTGCCGCATGGTATGCAAATTTTTTTGACATAATTCACGACAGGGCGATTCGTTTAAATAAAATAAAAACCAACTACCATTAAACGAACGAAGTTTTGTTCTATCTGGAATTAATTTTAGTTGCTGTAAACTCAAGTTGAAAGGAATAAGAGTCCCTTTATTGACTGTTTTGTGATGTAACCAGAGAGGATTTTTATTATAAAGGGCTACAGCTACTATTAACGGCGTTAAAAATATAATTAATAACAACAGAAAAATAAACAAATAATGGGGGGTATGTTTTTTTTTCATAAACGATGAATATGAATACTAAAAAAAGCAATAAATAAGGTGAAACTTAAAACAAACCATTGAAAAGCATAAGCATAATGACGGTTCGCTTGTAACGTAATAGGTTGCCAAAGTGGTGTAAAACTATAAGTTTGTTTGGTGTTAATGACGAGCATAAAAGGTTGAAAATTATTTCTTTTTAAGAAATCTGGATTGATAGATTGAATTCTTTTCGGCCATTTCTTTTCATTTATCTGCTTGAAGCTAAAGGTTTTGTTAGGAAATACAATTAAGCCACGTATTATTAGTTTATTGTTCAAAGGCGGAATTTTTGGAATTTTTTTTCTATCGATACTTTGCGGTATCCATCCTCTATTGACTAAAATGAGTTCCTGTCTATTATTTAAAATAAAAGGAGTGAGGATTTCATACCCGACTTTATGTAAATAAATCTTGTTTTCTAATAAAAAACTGTGTTGATTATCAAAATGACCTTGCATAATTCCAGGAAAATAATTTTTTTCTAAATTAATATTTTCAATTTGATTTAAATTAATCGGTATGGCTACCGAGCGTTGATAAAATATTTTTTGGATTTGATTTTTACTATCACCACGATGAATTTGCCAAAATCCTAAATAAACAAGTAAGGGAAGTAAAAATATTACCATCAGACTGGGAAATAAAGTAGGTGTAAAGCAATAATTACTAAATTCAATGGATATAATATTTTTTTTCATGTTTTAAAAAATCAAAAAAAATGCCAAGGCCAAAATTACCGCAAGAAAATCCCACCACCATACGGCAGCATCGAAAGAAAAAGCATTTTTTTCTAGTAGTTGGTTGTGATAGATTCGAAAACATAAAATGCATAAAAATAATAGCGCGGCAGCAATATTTAATAAATGTAATCCTAGGAAGGCGATTAAAAAGCTACCATAGATTCCACTTTTAGTAATAATATGAGTATGAATGAGATGAATAAAATAATAAGTTTGTGAAATAAAAAAAATACAGGCTAAAAAAATAGCTAAATTTAAGTTTAGGCGACATAATTTATAGCGGGCTTTTTTTAAATAGTAGAGTGCACCGGTTAAAAGTAATGCGCTAAAAAGTAGAATGATTAAATTAATTAATGGAATTTGGCGCAGAGAACCTAAACTCGGTGTGCTAGCAACAGTTGCTGAAAAGCTAGAGGGGGGTAATAATGGCCAATGTTTAGCAAAATCTGGCCAGAGTAAATAATGGGTTAGCTGTGAAGCATCACCACTTTGTCCAGCTAGCCATGAGGTAATTGAGAATCTTACATGAATAATAGAGCCGATGAGTAAACCGAATAAAAATAGTTCAGAGATTAAAAACCATAACATGCCCCAACGAAAAGTTTTATCCATTTGTCGATTGTATAATCCAGCATTACTTTCTTGTGTCACATTCCAAAACCAACCACTCAGCATAAACACTAACCCAGCTATGCCTATTATAAATGCGATTAGCCCCCATTTTTTTTCTAAATTAAGTGAGCCAAAGGCTAAAAAGAGTAAAGCGAGTGCACCCAAAATGGGCCAAGCGCTTTGTTCGGGTACATAGTATGAAGAGTCTTTGTTTTTCATTCGCGTTTGTCCTTTAACGTGATCTTGGCTTGAATTTTTATTTCATGAAAGGGTTTTAAATTGGAATATGGCCTAAAGTTTGTGGTGCTATTTTTGCATGTTTTAAACCGCTTGTGTCGAATAAGGTATAAGCTAAAGTAATCGTATTAATATTTTTTGGTAAATGCTGATCAATATGAAATAAAACCGGCATGTCTCGTTGTTGGCCGGGATTAAACGTTTGCTGAGTAAAGCAAAAACATTCGGTTTTTTTTAAATAACGTGCAGCTAAGCCTGGAGAGACGCTGGGGATGGCTTGTACAGTCATTGGACGATTCGAATTATTTTTAGCTGCAAAATAAATTAAAATATTTTCCCCTGGATGTAATTGTATATGCTGAAGCCTAGGGTAAAAATCCCAGGGAAGATAGTTGTTGTTATTTGTCATAAATTCCACACGAATATTGCGTGATAAATCAATTTCATTCGAAGTTACATAGGCATTTTTATCGGTTTTCCCATTAATACCTAAATTTTTACACAGTACGTTATAAAGTGGAATCATGGCAAAGCCAAAGCCAAACATGCTTAAGGTGGTAAAACAGAGCAAAATTAAAATTTTTTTATTTGATAATTTCGCTATTCTAACTGTCATGCGTTTGTATACTCACAGCAATTGGATTTTTGGCAAGGCGTTGCGAAAAAGAAGCAACCGAAGTGTATATAATATACATGAGGATTGCGAGTTGAGCGACAGCCAAAAATTCAAGTGCGAAGAGTATATTACTCAAATTTTGGCGGTGTAGTAAAACTATGTAATGGAGGAGGGGAACTTAAGGTCCATTCTAATCCTTCAGCGCCTTCCCAAACCTGAGAGCTCGCTTTTTTTCCTTTTCCACGTATCGATTGAATAATAATGTAGAGAAAAAATACTTGAGCAAAGCCGAATAAAAAAGCACCTAAACTCGCAATTGCATTAAAATTGGCAAATTGTAAGGAATAATCGGCCACTCGTCTTGGCATGCCAGCGAGGCCTAAAAAGTGCATTGGGAAAAAAGTTAGATTGACACCAATAACAGATAGCCAGAAATGACATTGACCTAAGCGTTCGTTGTACATAACGCCAGTCATTTTAGGCAACCAATAATAAGCTCCGGCAATAGCCCCAAATAAAGCACCAGGTACTAAGACATAATGGAAGTGTGCTACCACAAAATAGGTATCTTGATATTGAAAATCTGCAGGTACCATGGATAACATGACACCCGAAAAACCACCGATGGTAAATAAAATAACAAATGCTAAAGCAAATAACATGGGGGTTTCAAAACTGATAGCACCGCGAAACATGGTGGTTACCCAATTAAATACTTTAACTCCTGTAGGCACGGCAATTAGCATCGTGGTATACATAAAAAATAATTCAGCAGCCAAAGGAACACCGGTTACAAACATATGATGTACCCAAACAATAAAAGATAAAAATGCAATGGCTAACAATGCATACACCATGAACCGATAACCAAAAAGTTTTTTGCGACTAAACGTTGGAATAACCTGCGAGATAATTCCAAAAGCCGGAAGAATAATAATATAAACTTCAGGATGTCCAAAAAACCAAAAGAGATGTTGATAGAGTAATGGATCGCCTCCGCCTGCCGCATTAAAAAAACTTGTTGCAAAATGTCTGTCCATAAGCATCATTGTCACTGCAGCCGCTAAAACGGGCATGACACCTATGAGTAAAAAGGCCGTAACAAACCAACTCCAACAAAATATTGGCATTTTCATCATGGTCATCCCAGGAGTTCTAAGATTGAGAAGCGTGACAATAATGTTAATAGCGCCCATTAATGAAGAAAGCCCCATTAAATGAATCGCAAGAATTAAATAATCTGTGCTAGCTGGTCCATAGGTCGTTGATAAGGGCGCATACATTGTCCAACCAAAGTTAGGTGCAGAACCATCCATAAATAAGGTACTAAAAAGTAAAATAGCGGCAACGGGTAAGATCCAAAATGCCCAATTATTCATACGTGGCATGGCCATATCAGGTGCACCTATCATTAAAGGAATCATCCAGTTGGCAAAACCAGAAAAGGCCGGCATGATAGCGAGGAATAACATGACTAAGCCATGCATGGTCGTCATTTGATTAAAAAATTCTGGATTAAACAAACGCGCACCCGGTTGAAATAATTCTGCACGAATTAATAAAGCAAAGACTCCACCGATAAAGAACATCAGTAGGCTAAAAAGGAGATATAATGTCCCAATTTCTTTATGATTAGTTGTGAATAGCCAACGTTTGATAAATGCTAGACAACCTTGAGAGGCCGAATGTTCTAAATCAAGTATTTTTTCCATGAAGAAGTTCTCCTACTTGTTGTTTGGCCCATAAATTAAATTCTTTTTTACTCACCGCTTTTACAACGATAGGCATAAATGCATGGTTTGTCCCACACAGTTCAGCGCATTGGCCACGATACGTGCCTGCAGTATCTATTTTTGCCCAGGCTTCATTAATAAATCCTGGAATAGTATCGCGTTTAATGCCTAAAGTGGGCACCCACCATGAGTGTATGACGTCATTCGAAGTAAATAAAAATCTAATTTTTTTATGAATAGGCACAACTAATGGATGATCCACTTCTAATAAATACCATTGATTTTTCTTTGCTTCATTCTGTAATTCTTCTACAGGTGTAGAGAGATTGCTAAAAAAATCGATTCCTTGATCTAAATAAGCGTAGCGCCAACGCCATTGATATCCAGTTACTTTAATCGTTAATTCAGAATCGCTATTATCATTCATTTTGATTAAAGTTTTAGTGGCAGGTATTGCAATAACGATTAATATAATAAACGGCACAATGGCCCATGCAATTTCCAAAAAAAAATTTTCATGAAATTGAGCAGCATTGACTCCTCGTGATTTTCTATGCCGAATAAGCGAATAAATCATGATGCTAAATACTACGATGGCAATTCCTACGCAAACCCAAAATACCAGCATATGTAAATGATAAATAGCATGACTGATAGGCGTAACGCCTCGCGGCATATTGGTTTGCCATGCCGCTAAAGCCAATCCTGGACTAAGCAGAAAATTAAAATTAATAAAAAAAATTAAAAAAAATTTTTTAACATGCTTCATATCCTATCTGTCCTTTTTATAGTGATCACAATAACTTTTTAAGTTTAGGATGTTTTTATTTCAATCAATAGGCACAATTGATTAATTTAAATGCTTAGCATAAAAGATCATTACCATAAAAAATAATTGCCAGTAGTTTTGCTTTGTTCAACCATATATTTTACGCTAGCTTCTAATTCGGAATTACTACAATTTTTGCAGTCTCCTTTTGCAGGCATTTTTTTATACCCCAAAATAGTATGTTCAAATAAAACATCGATATTTTTGGCAATAATGGGTTGCCAGCGTGCTTTATCTCCTAATATGGGCGCCCCTAATTTCCCATTATCATGGCAGATAGCACAATGTTGTTGGTAAATTTGTTTACCTACTTTTAGGCTCAGTGGTTTTTCTTGTACGGGAATGGTTTTGGTCGCCCCCGCTTGATCATTTAAGATGAGATAATCAACGGCTGCTTTTACTGCATCATCTGAGCATCCAGTGCAAGTTCCTTTAGGTGGCATGGAATTAAAACCATGAATAGCCCGTTCATAGACAATATTTTTTCCTTGCTTTAAACGTTTTTTCCATTCAACGGTATCGCCTAATTTTGGAGCGCCTGCTGCTCCACTGGCATGGCAAACCGCACAATAAGATTCATAAACTTTGCGGCCAGTTTTAGCGGTAATGGGTCCACTGAATGCAGAATAAGGCACTTGGCTTTTTACTGTTTTTAAATAAACTGCGATGGCATTTAAATCGTGAGTAGATAAATACTTAAGACTATTACTATTAACTTCTGCCATGGGTCCTGCTACGACACCGGCATTTCTTAACAGTTTATTTTGTTTAAAGACGGCTCGAATATCATCGATACAAATACCTTTTAATCCACTTGAGCTTATATTCGGTGCGTAATAACCTTGGATAAATCCTCCCGTTAGGGAATATTTCTTTTTTTCAGCACCTAACAAATTCAAAGGAGTATGGCACATTCCGCAGTGACCTAAGCCTTGGACTAAATAAGCCCCACGGTTCCATGACTTCGTATATTGCTTATCTATTTCATAAGCACCAGGACGAAAAAATAAAATCCGCCATCCTAGTTGCAAAAAACGCCAATTAAATGGCCACATCATTTCATTGGCGTGGTTAGCTTTTTTAACTGGATCTAAACTAAATAGATAGGCTTTGATCGCTAACAAATCATGCGTATTGATTTTGGTGAAGCTAGCGAAAGGAAATACCGGAAAATAATAACTTCCATTCGGGGCTATACCTTCATGCATGGCACGGATAAAATCTTTATCATTCCATGTTCCTATTCCTGTGGTTTTATCTGGTGTAATATTGGGCGAATAAATGCTCCCGAAAGGCGTATAAATTCCTAATCCTCCAGCAAAAGGTTGGCCTTGGTGTTTTGTATCGGTATGACAAGCGATACAATCACCCGCTTTACTTAAATATTCACCCCGTTTAATCAGTTTGCGTAATGCAGCATCTTTAGGATAATTAATGGGAGGATAGGGGATATTGAGTTCAGGATTTTTCTTTGTTGGATCAGCATTCGAGTTGGCAAATGCCAAACTAGATAATAGCAAGGTGGATATAAAAAAAGAATATTTTAAAAAATTATAGAGATATCTTAAGATTATTTTATTCATAGTCCTTTACGAATCCAATCTTTTTTAGATATGTTACAACCCTGCACTCGATTTTATGAGCTATTTTCGATCAATTTACGTGACCAAAAACCCAGGGCAAAGGTCTCAGCAACTATCTAATGACTTATCATTCGTTATAATGCCATAGTCATCGTTTATTTTTAAGTATTATTGTATTTATTCCATTCTTTGTTAGATACACTATCTTAATTTTAAAGCAATCTATTTATTTATAGATAATATAAACTATTTAGTGGAGTGACGGATAACTTTCTTCCTATTGAACGCATGTTAGAAGATGTCTTTAAATGACTATAGATGAACTCACTAAGGCTATTAAGCTTTTAAAGGCGGGAAAACTAATTGTTTTTCCTACTGAAACAGTCTATGCCTTAGCAGGTGATGCGAGAAATTTAACCGCGGTTCAGAAAATTTTCGCGCTAAAGCAACGTCCTTTAAATCAACCTTTAAGCGTTTTATTGGCGAAAGAACATCCCCTGGATAGATGGGCCAGAGACATTCCTAAGGTTGCAGAAAAGTTAGCTGATCATTTTTGGCCGGGTCCTTTGACACTTATTTTAAATAAAGAAAAATCAGTTTTGCCTGAATTAACCGGTGGGCAAGATAAAATAGGTTTACGCGTGCCGGATCATCCTATTGCGCAAGCGATATTAAATTCTTTTGCCAGCGGAGTCGCAGCGCCTTCTGCGAATCGCTCCACTCATCTTAGTCCTACCTTAATTGCACATGTACAGCAAGAATTTGAACATAAACTCGAACTTATTATTAATGGTGGACCTTGTTCTATTGGGATTGAATCAACGATTATTGATGTGACTTTTGACGTTCCGCGAATACTTAGATTAGGCGCTCTCCCGTTAGAACAAATAGAATCTATCACTCCCTACGAGATTGGGGAATCCATATTATCTCATCGTTTTTCTAAAAAGCCTTTGATAGAGCAAGTTTCTAAACAAGAATTAGATCGTATCATCGATAGTTATTTAAATCAGCATAAGCTATTAACCGTGTTTGGATTAGGTCCAGTAAAGAAAAAACATAAAGACTTAACTTGGATTCGTATGCCGAATGTGGCTAGTCAATATGGGCAGAGGCTATATCAATATTTGCATGAAGCGGAACAACAGAGTGATAAAATTTTGGTGGAATCTGTACCAAAGCTCAAGGCCTGGGCCGGGATCCAATTGATATTAGATAAATATTCTTAAAAGAAATGAGTCGCTCATCGTAAACTAAAGCAAGGTTCTGTCACAACATGGATTTTTTTATAAAATTAGACTAAATTAAAAACATTTATAGGTAGATACGTATGTTAGCGCTATTCTTTTTCTATAGTCTTTGTGTGCTTTTTGCCTGGTGCAAGGAGCGAAGGCTCGCTATAGGTTTATTTATAGTCTTTTTATTACTAACAACGTTTATGTTTATTCATCATATGACTGATCATTTATCTCTGCAATTTTAGGGATAATTAGTATGCACTCTTCTAAAATAGCCAAAATTATTAAGATCCTCAATGCGATAGATGCTCTAGGTTTAGTTTTTTTGCTATTGATCGCGTTTATTTTACAAATAGGCTTTCACGAATTACCTTGCCCTTTATGTCTCCTGCAACGGCTTGGTGTGTTGGCAATAGCATTTGGTTTTTTGCTGAATGTACAATTTAAAATACGTCCAGCCCATTATGCGCTTTCTTTATTATCGGCCATATTGACAGCGTCTATTAGTGTACGCCAAATTTTTCTTCATGTAATTCCAGGTGATACGGGTTATGGGCTTCCTTTATTTGGTTTACACCTCTATACCTGGGTATTTCTGCTGTGCGTAGGCGTGATTATTTATATCTCCATTATTTTTAGTATTTCACCTCAATATGAATATGATGAACCCTCCAAAACAAAGGGAATGCAGTTTTTAACCCATATGGCGTTTGCGCTTGTTTTTCTTTTAGCCATTTTAAATGGAATTTCTACCTATTTTGAATGTGGGTTAAAAGCTTGTCCAGACAATCCTGTCAAATATGAGATTCAATTAGTTGCATCTCATTCTCGCCATACTTAATTTTTGTTTTAACATGGCTAAAAAACGATAAAAATTAGCTTTGTTTATTCTCGAGGAAGTATGAATCTCAAAGATCTTAAATATTTATTAGCTTTAGCAGAATACCGTCATTTTGGAAGGGCTGCTAAAGCGTGTTCGGTTAGTCAACCAACCCTAAGTATACAATTGAAAAAATTAGAGCACGCTTTAGGCGTACAGTTATTTGAGCGCGGACAAAAAAGGGTATTAATTACCGCAGTAGGGATGCGTATTGTGGAGCAAGCAAAGCAGGTACTCAGTGCTATGCGCGAGCTTGAGAGATTAGCCAAATTAGCTAAGGATCCATTTTCAGCAGAATTACGCTTGGGACTAATTCCTAGTTTAGGGCCTTATTTACTCCCGCATATTTTACCTATTATCAAACAACAATTAACTAAACTTTCGCTATATTTATATGAAGATAAAACGGATTTACTTCTGACGCAATTAAATCAAGGGGTGTTAGATGCCATAATATTAGCATTACCGGTTCCACATAAAGGCATGCAGTGTAAAACTTTATTCAAAGAACCTTTCTTTTTGACTATGCCAGCATCGTATTCTTCACATTATTCTAAAGAATTACATTTAAAAGACTTAAAGGATGAAAATCTTCTTTTATTAGAAGAAGGTCATTGTCTCAGAGATCAAGCATTAGAGGTGTGTCGTAAAAAAACTAACCTTAAAGAAAAGATGAATTATCGGGCAACCAGTTTAGAAACTTTGCGACATATGGTGGGAAGTGGGGCAGGAATTACTTTACTTCCTTTATTAGCTTTAGAAGAGCATTCTTTGATAATTAATAAGCCTTTTTCTGCTCCTAGACCTGAGCGAAAAATTGGAATGTTATGGCGTAAAGAAAGCGCTTTGGAGCCTTGTTGCAAAAAGATAGCCACACTCATTGAAACTACGATTCCTGATGTTTTAGCTGATTTAGAAAAAAAACTGGATTCAGCTAAATACACTCACAACACTTGAATTTTTGTCTGTGTTGCCGTTCAATTTGAATCCTCTTCGCGGCTACTTGCCAAAAATTCACACTGTGAGTATAACTTTAACCTTTGTATTTGAAGAAAAAATTACTTTTTCATAGAGTCAAAAAATTCATCATTGGTTTTGGTGTTTTTTAAGCGTTCAATTAAGAACTCCATGGCGGTTACTTCATCCATGGATTGTAAAATTTTACGTAATATCCACATTTTTTGTAATACATCAGGTTTAGCTAGTAACTCTTCACGTCGAGTACCCGATCGATTTAAGTGGATAGCAGGATAAATACGTTTTTCAGCTATTCTTCTATCAAGATGAATTTCCATATTTCCGGTTCCTTTAAATTCTTCATAGATAACATCATCCATTTTTGAGCCGGTATCAACCAGCGCGGTTGCGATGATGGTTAAACTACCCCCTTCTTCAATATTACGCGCAGCGCCAAAAAAACGTTTTGGTCGTTGTAGTGCATTCGCATCGACACCACCTGTTAATACCTTTCCAGAGGAAGGAATAACAGTATTATAAGCACGCGCTAAGCGGGTGATAGAGTCTAATAAAATAACGACATCCTTTTTGTGTTCGATCAAGCGTTTCGCTTTTTCAATCACAATTTCTGCGACTTGTACATGGCGAGTTGCAGGTTCATCAAAGGTACTTGCAATGACTTCACCACGAACAGAACGTCGCATATCGGTTACTTCTTCAGGACGCTCGTCAATTAATAAAACGATCAAGTAGCATTCTGGACAATTATGCGAAATCGATTGTGCGATATTCTGCATCATCATCGTTTTACCGGCCTTTGGAGGGGACACAATTAAACCACGTTGACCTTTCCCAGTCGGAGCGACTAAATCAATAATTCTAGCAGTAATGTCTTCTGTGCTACCGTTTCCGCGTTCGAGCGTAACTCGTTCGTCAGGGAATAAAGGGGTTAAGTTTTCAAATAAAACTCGATTTTTAGCATTTTCAGGCGCATCAAAATTAATTTCGCTTACTTTAAGTAAAGCAAAATAACGTTCAGATTCTTTAGGGGGACGAATTTTTCCTGAAACCGTGTCGCCAGTATGAAGATTAAAGCGTCGAATTTGACTAGGAGAAACATAAATATCATCAGGTCCGGCAAGGTACGAACCTTCTGCAGAACGTAAAAAGCCAAATCCATCCGGTAATATTTCTAATACGCCGTCTCCATAGATATCTTCTCCTCTTTTTGCTAGTGCTTTAAGGATAGAAAAGATCATATCTTTTTTATGCAGGCGGCCCAGACCATCTATTTTTAATTCTTCAGCAATGGCAACCAATTCGGCTGGGGAGTTTTTCTTGAGTTCAGTTAAATTCATAGTATTGTTTCTTTCATAAAAGGAAATGTAAAAAATTGAGTGAGTATTAAGTATTTAATTGGAATATTAATATTAAGAATGAGTATCAAGAATTTAGAGAGTGTTAAAAATTCATTTTATAATTTTATATCCGAGTAGAGATACAAATAGTGCCCTACGCATAGTTAAACAAATGATGCGAAAAAAGTTACCTGAAATCCCCAAAACAGTGTTAGTGCCAATAGTACTTATCTTAAGGCCATCCTACTTAGAAAAATACATTAAAGAGTACATTGGTTAAGCAAGATGTTTATCTAAAAATGCTTCTAACTGTGATTTCGATAAGGCGCCGACTTTAGTTTCTAGCGCTTTTCCATCTTTAAAGAGGATTAATGTAGGAATACCACGCACACCATATTTTGCCGGGGTATTAGGGTTCTCGTCAACATTTAATTTCCCAATTTTTATTTTTCCATGATACTTTTGGGCAAGCTCCTCTAAAATAGGGGTAATCATTTTGCAGGGGCCACACCATTCTGCCCAAAAATCAACGAGTACAGGTTGGGAATCAACTTGTAATACTTCTTTTTCAAAGGAAGCATCGTTAAGAGTAATAGTGGATGAGTTATTCATGGTAGTAACCTATTTGACCTCAAAAAAATGGTTGACAAATTATACTCATGCAAATGAGTTTTTTGGGACGGGACCGCATAGTGAAGCAACCGGAGTGTATATAATATACAAGATTGCGAATTGATCGGCAACGTAGTCAAAAATTCAAGTGCGAAGCGTATATTATTCATGCTCAGGGGCGACAACGTAAATACCAGGAGCATTCCGTAAGTAACCGTTATAGTCCATTCCATACCCAAAAACAAAACCATGATCCATAGTAATAGCGGTAAAATCTGCCGAGGTTGTTCCTCCCGGTAAACGGTCCGCTTTTTGTTTATCGAGTAAGACGGCAGTATATACTGTCTGTGCCCCCTGTTCATGACAATAATCAACGATGGCAGCTAATGTCAAGCCACCATCTAGAATATCTTCAATAATCAATATATTACGACCTTTGAGAGATACACGCGGTTTAGCTATCCAGAGTATTTCAGCTTGCCCAACGGTTTCCTGTGAATAGCGTGTAGCATGAACATAGTCGAGTTCTAATGGAAAATCTAGGCGTGGAAGTAAGTTTCCTGCTGGAATAAGACCTCCAATCATAACACATAAGACGACGGGATTGCTTTCACTTAATTTATCGCTAATGGCCTTAGCCATGTTATCTAAACCTTTTTCGATTTCTTCTTTAGTAAAAAGACGAGTCGCTTTTCTTTCGACTTCTTGTATATGACTTGGAATTAACATGAATGCATCCTAATGTTCGAATAGAGGTTTTAATAGGTTAACCGCACTACGCCAGGCGTCAGTTTGCTGTAGAGCAGGGAGGGTTAGTGTGCGACGAGGAAATAATTTTTGCAAGTGCTGGGAATTATAAAGTTTAATGAGTTCAGGAGAGTGCGCTAAATTTTCCAAAGCTAAAATAGCATCTTTTCGGCAATTACAAACTAATAATGCATCGCATCCGGCTTGTAAAGCCAGTCGTATACGTTCTGAGATAGTTCCCATATGTTGTACTGCTTTCATTGATAAATCATCCGTAAAGATTGCACCCGTAAAATTTAATTGTTTACGCAAAATAGATTGCAACCAATAGGGAGAAAAACCACAGGGTAACGGATCAACCTGATTGTAGACGATATGTGAAGCCATTATGCCATCTAGATAGGGACTTAATTGAGCAAAAGGAATTAAGTCCTGTGCTTCAATAGTTTGATAGTCTCTATCATCTACGGTGAAGTGCGTGTGAGTATCCGCACTGACAGAACCATGTCCAGGAAAGTGTTTGCCTACAGAACACATGCCCGCACGATGCATCCCTGTGATGACGGCACGCCCTAATTTAGTCACAATAGTAGGATCACTATGTAATGCACGTAAACCTATGACTTGATTTAAATTATTATTTAAATCTAAAACGGGTGCAAAACTAAGATCAATACCTACTGCCAGTAATTCACTGGCTAATAACCAGGCATGGGTTTCTGCGAGCTGAATAGCTTCCTCAGGTTTTTGGTCGTAACGAGCGCCAATTAATCCTAAAGCGGGCAGTCGCGTAAATTCTTCTTGAAAACGTTGAACTCTTCCCCCTTCTTGATCAACCGTTAATAAAAGTCGTTGTTTACTGTGTAAATGAATTTGCGAAATTAAGTGCTGCAGTTGAGAAATTGATTCAAAGTTACGTTGAAAGAAAATAATTCCACCCACTTGAGGATGCTTTATTATTTCACGCTCTTCAGAAGTGAGCTCTAAACCTGTTAGATCCAGTATAATAGGTCCCATAAAGTTCTCTTAATGTAAATTGTACAAATAGTTAAAAAAACATTAGTTCTTAATAGTAATCACTAATTATAACATCGATTAATTGGTAATTAATGAACGACTCGATTGCTATTAAAAATGAATGAAATGCTGGATTTAATAGATTGTAATTGTCTATGTAAGATAAACTAAGTAAAAATTGAAAAGGACAACACCTGGCCGGATTATTTTTTTAATTAACATTCCGCTTGACAGAAAAGATGTATGAGGTAGAATTCGCGAGCTCTTGAGTTTTTGGCTTAAGGGTGC
>NZ_LUKY01000029.1 GCF_001881495.1 Candidatus Rickettsiella isopodorum
AATTATTTTTACAACCTAAATTTAAATAAAACATTAAGCCCGCGAAAGCGGGCTTTTTTATTAGGTAAGTAAAATTTTGTAATGCTATAGATCTTTTTACAATCGATTTATTTTATGATCTATAGTAATTAGAACTTTCCTGAGGATAATTATGTTTGAATTATTTTTTTCTGCTGAAGCTTGGATTAGTTTACTTACCTTAACCGCATTAGAAATTATTTTGGGAATTGATAACCTAGTTTTCATTTCTATAGTAACCAATAGACTTCCTAAAACTCAGCAACATTCAGCACGCCAATTTGGTTTATTACTCGCTTGTTTGACGCGCTTGCTTTTACTGGCAACCTTAGCTTGGATAACTAAGTTCACACAACCTCTTTTTACCTTAGTGGGTCATGTTTTTTCAGGAAGAGATTTGATACTCATCGTAGGAGGATTATTTTTACTTGCAAAAGGGACCAGTGAACTTCATTTTAATGTAACTATTACCGCAGAAAATAAAAGTAGTCTGCATCGATACTCACGATTTTCAATGGTTATCATTCAGATTATGTTACTAGATATTATTTTTTCATTAGATAGTGTGATCACCGCAGTAGGAATGGCTCAGGAATTTATCATTATGGCCTTAGCTATTATCATCGCAATCGTACTGATGATTTGGGCCAGTGGACCCATCAGTCATTTTATTAGTACCTACCCGAACTTAAAGATTCTCGGTTTAAGTTTTTTATTGTTAATTGGCTTAGTCTTAGTAGCGGATGGCTTTGGTTTACATGTGCCTAGAGCCTATCTCTATTTTGCTATTGCTTTCTCAGTATTTGTAGAATGGTTAAATATTCTGGCTAGTCGATGGCGACAGAAAAAAAATTCGAATTAGAGGCTTTTTTTAAAAATCTAGGGGTATTCACCCCCAGGTGAAGGCTTAGAGAGCCCATAAAGAAAAATATGCTTGCATTATCGACTCTTTTTTGATAAATAGAGGGCTAGCTTATTTCCAATAATAAGGTGTTCCCTCATGCTAAGTAATAAGTATAAATTAACAGTGATAATGGCTGGCTTTTTTTGGTTAAGCTTACTCGGCAACGTTGCTTTAGCGGATGAGACTTCACCATCAAATGATGATGAAATCAGAAGACTGGCACAAAAAACTCAAATTTTAGAGTCCGAATTGCAACGCGTGCAAAATCAAGTGGCTACTTTACGTAGGCAATCAAACCCAGATCATCTTTCTCCTACAGAAATTGCTAATCATCAAAGTTTAGTTACTTCTCTGCACCCTTTTTTTATTATTGGCACGCCTGTCGTTAGCTCACCGTATATTGGGATAAACTCCGAATTTAATGCTTCTGACTTAATCGTTAATCAGCCTTATGTGAACGAGGATCTCTATTTACTACAGCAGCGAAAACGGATTTACAATTATTTAATAGAAAATGGGCATTCTTTTCCAGCGACACCGGTTGTTAATCTGAGTGGAAAAGTAGAGTCCCAGATCTACCATACTAGCCATTTTGGTACTTTTCAAAATAACTCAGCGACAGATATTAATTTGACGGGTATTGAGTTAGATACTGAAATTTTAGTGAATCAGTGGGTAACAGGTCTTATCGCGTTTGTTTATGATAATACTCCTCCTGATATGTCGCCAAGACGCATTGATAATTCGCATGTTTTTTTAGAGCGGGGGTTTTTAACCATAGGAAATTTAGCTAAGTTTCCTCTGTATGCGACCATGGGTCAATTTTACGTGCCATTTGGTCAGTACTCATCTTCAATGATTAGCGATCCATTTACTAAAATCTTAGGCAGGACCAAAGCGAGGGCCTTGGAGTTAGCTTTTTCAAAACAATTTAATGATGAAAATAATTTAAATTTATCGACTTTTGTTTTTAGAGGACCAAGCCGAACCAGTATAGACAATAATGGTCTACGGAATTATGGAGCTAATGCGGAGTATATTTTTACTAAACCTAAATGGAATATTGATATAGCAGGAAGCTATATTCGTAGTATCGCGGATTCCATTGGAATGCAGCATAATGATAACGATGGAACTAATAATTTTGAAGGATTTGCTACTAACAATAATACTGAAATTCTTAATCCTGTGTCGGGTTTAGATGCTCGCGGAACGTTGAGCATCGAAGCATTTAGTGTTACGGGTGAATATGTTACGGCTAGCCGTTCATTTTCACAAACAGTATTATCATTTAACGGGCAGGGTGCTAAGCCTTCAGCTTTTCATGTAGAGGCAGAGTATAAATTTAATGTGTTAGAAAAACCTAGTGCAGTTATTATTGGATATGACCAATCCAAAGATGCTTTAGGTTTACTCATTCCTAAGAAGCGCTATATAGCAACCGTTAGTACATCCATTTGGAAATATACCATCGAAAGTTTAGAGTTTCGCCACGATATTGACTATAGTGCAACAGATGTTGCTCAAGGCCAATCGGGTTTAGGGTTTAATCCTATTAATGGAACAGGAAAAAGTGGTAATACAATTACTTTACAAGTTGGCTTATATTTCTAAAGATATACGCTTCGCACTTTAATTTTTGATTGTTGCTGCTCAACTCGTAATCCTCATGTAGGTTAATACAGTCTGGTTGCTTCGTTTTCACGCCGCTTTGCCAAAAAATCCAATTGCTGTGAGTATAAATTTAAGAAAATTTATATAGAGGACCATACTTTGATGCCCCTTTTTGTTATTCTAAGCCGATGAACAAGCGTATTTTGTTGGGTATTACAGGTAGTATTGCTGCTTATAAAACACCTGAACTTATTAGAAAATTAAAAGAACAACATTATGAAATTAGAGTTGTTTTAACTTCCTGTGGCAAAGCTTTTGTAACTCCTTTGACATTACAAGCAGTTTCACAGCATAAAATATATGATGAACTTATAGATATTGAAGCTGAAGCGGCAATGAGTCATATTGAGCTTGCACGATGGCCTGATTGCATTTTGATAGCCCCGGCTACAGCCCATCTGATTGCTAAATTAGCGCATGGTTTTGCGGATGACTTATTGAGTACCTTATGTTTAGCTGCCAACGCGCGTTTAATTATTGTGCCTGCCATGAATCAAGCGATGTGGTCAAATCAGGCAACCCAAGATAATATAAATAAACTCAAAGAAAGAGATTGCTTGTTTTTAGGGCCTGGGGAAGGAAGTCAAGCTTGTGGTGAGTTTGGTTTTGGTCGCATGCTAGAGCCGCTAGAGATAGTGGAAGCACTATCAAAAGTATTTATTAAACCTTATTTACAAGAACAGAGAATTTTAATTACCGCAGGTCCCACTCAGGAAGGTATCGATCCCGTGCGCTACTTATCAAATCGTAGTTCGGGTAAAATGGGATTTGCTTTAGCGCAGGCGGCTATTGAGGCAGGTGCTGAAGTGACACTCATTAGTGGACCGGTTGCTTTAATTCCCCCCCCCAAATTGAAGTTTATATCGGTGAAGACAGCTACTGAAATGCTAGTAGCTGTTCAGAAGGAAATTAGTCATCAGACAATTTTTATAAGTACTGCTGCGGTGGCAGATTATCAAATAGTAAATCCAGCATTACAAAAAATTAAAAAATCCAATGCGTTACTCACTTTGCAATTAAAACCCACAATTGATATTTTAGCCTCCGTTAGTCAAATGAATTTACAACCTAAACCTTTACTGGTTGGATTTGCTGCTGAAACTGAATATATCTTAAAATTTGCCGAAGAGAAGCGAAGAAATAAAAACATAGACTTAATGGTAGTTAACGATGTAAGTCAATCGGATATTGGTTTTGATAGTGATAAAAATGAAGTAACGGTATTGTCTTCAGATGTGCCTATACATCTTGCATGTGCAACTAAGCAATCAATAGCCCAACAATTATTACATATTGTGGCGAATCGTATACTTAGCATGTCAAAAAAAAATGCTAAAACGCCTCTTTAGAGCGAATGAAATAGGGATAAATAGTCAGATCGCTTGATAATGGGACATTTGCTCTTTAAACTAAGCATGCTCCTAGCCTTTGTGGCAGAGACAAAAATTTAAGTGCGAAGAAAGTATACCGATGAGGACTTGATCATGCGACAGGTACCTAGTGTTCTTTGCTATTACCATTCTTTACGGGTAAATAGCGTATGAACGTTTTAAAGTTTTCTGAAAAAAAAATAACTAAAGAAAAAATCGTAATCTTAACTTGTTATGATTACAGTACCGCAAAAATTCTTAATGAATCTTCTTTAGATGCCTTATTGATTGGCGATAGTCTTGCCATGACTATGCATGGCTTTAAAGATACGGTTATGGCTACATTGCTTATGATGGAGCTTCATACTGCGGCGGTGTCTCGAGGTGCCCCTTCTAAATTTATTATTAGTGATCTCCCTTTTTTAAGTTATCGTCAATCTGTTAGTCGTAGTGTTATTGCTGCGCAAAAGCTTATGCAAGCAGGTGCACAGGCTATTAAGTTAGAAGGTGCCGCAGGCAATCTTTCCTTGATAGCCCATTTAGTCGAGTCAGGTATTCCAGTTATGGGTCATATAGGTTTAACTCCGCAATTCATCCATAGCTTAGGTGGATATAAAGTCCAGGGGAAAACTCCTGCTCAAGCAGAGCGACTTAAACAAGACGCCTTAGCTCTAGAGCAAGCAGGTTGTTTTGCTATAGTCCTAGAATGTGTTCCATCACTGCTTGCAAAAGAAATAACGGCTTCTTTAAAAATTGCAACAATTGGTATAGGAGCGGGTGTTGATACCGACGGACAGGTTTTAGTCATACAGGATTTATTAGGGCTCAATCTAGATTTTAAACCAAAATTTGTTAATCACTTTCTTGATGGTAGTCAATTGTTTTTAAAAGCCGTTAATCAATATAGTCATTCTGTTAAATATAAAGAATTTCCTCGCTATGAACATAGTTACCCAACTTGATGATTGGCAAGTCATCAGAAAAAAAAATAATAATAAAAACATAGGTTTTGTGCATACGATGGGTCATTTGCATGCGGGACATTTAAGTCTTTGTGCTCGTTCGCAAGCAGAGAATGATTTGACTGTGCTAGCCATTTTTGTAAATGCGACACAATTCAATCAGATAGAGGATTTTAATCATTATCCTCGCACGCTTGAAGAGGATAAAGCTTTGTTACGGAAACAAAAAGTTGATTATTTATTATTGCTAGATGCTGCCATTATTTATGGTGATAATTATCAAATTCAGATTCATGATATAAGTGATTTGAGTAAAGAATTAGAAGCAAAGTTTCGTCCAGGACATTTTACGGGGATGTTGACCGTGGTATTAAAGTACTTGAATATTGTAAAGCCTACACGCTCCTATTATGGCGAAAAAGACTTCCAACAATTATTACTTATCAAAAAAATGGCGCAAGCACTTTTTTTAGAAACAGAAATCATTGGTTGCCCAACGATTCGTGCCGCAGATGGTTTGGCTTTAAGCTCTAGGAATACTCGTTTGAACTTAGAACAACGCGCTAAGGCGGGTCATTTCCCTACTATTTTACAGAGAGCCTCAAGCTCTGAAGAAGCTATGCAGCAATTAAAAACTTTAGGGTTTAGGGTTGATTACGTTACGGATCATTGGGGAAAACGTTTAGCCGCTGTTTACGTGGGAGAGGTAAGATTAATCGATGCTTTGCCTATTTCTGCGTAAATAGATTCATCAGATTTTATAAAGAAAGATGACGTGTAATTTTTATTGTATATTGAATCGTACGCAAAAAACGAATGACTTTTGCTAAGTGCTTGCGATTTAGAACGGATAAAGTAAAGTGAATAATACTATGTTTTCTATCACGACTTTCAACTTTAATATTTTCAATATTTGCATCTGCTTTAGCAATATTATGTGTTAATAATGCTAACACACCATGTTGATCGATAGTTTCAATATAAATATCTGTTTTAAAAAAACCATTGGTTTGTTTTTCCCATTGTATCGAAATGGCCCGTTCAGGATTTTTTTTAATAAGTCGTGCGGCGTACTTACAACGTTGTAAATGCACAGTAAGACCATGTCCAGCATTGAGTAAACCTATAATTTCATCGCCTGGAATAGGTCGGCAACATTCGGCAAATTTGATTAAGCTATTATCTGCATTTTTAAGAAACAAGGGTAAGGAGTTAATTTGATTTTTAAAACTAGATTTCAAACTACATAAGGAATAAGCGACTAAAGCAGGATGTATATAACCGAGCCCAATGGCTTCGAGTAGATCTTCTAATGATTGGGATTGAAATTTTTGCAATGCCTTATTTAGATTTTTAGGGTTGATATGTGTACTGTCTTGCCCTAAAGGCGTTAGATGGTTATCCAGCAGGCGTTGGCCTAATTGAACCGCTTCATTATGCTGCTTATTTTTGAAAAATTGTCTAATATGGCTGCGCGCACGTCCAGTTGCTACAAACTCTAACCAGCGTGAATCAGGAAAAGTTTTCGAATCAGTAATGATTTCTACCGTTTGACCACTTTGCAAGTGCGTACTGAGCGGAACTAAATGTTTATCTATTCTGGCTGCAATGCAGTGGTTCCCGATATCAGAATGAATGGCATAAGCAAAATCGATAAGAGTGGCTTTATGGGGAAGCTCAATGATGTCGCCTTTAGGTGTAAAAATATAAATATCTGTGGGGAAAAGATCAATCTTCACTGTCTCCATAAATTCGAGTGAACTAGGAGTTGTTTGTTGGATATCCAGTAAGCGTTTAAGCCACTCTCGTGCTCTTAAATGTGGGCGTAACTCGTTAACCTTCGTTTTTTCTTCTAACCAGTAACTGACAATACCATGATCAGCGCCATTATCCATCGTAGTTGTACGGATTTGTATGTGGATTGAAGTGGCTTCAGGGGCGAATAAAGTCGTATGTAATGCTTGGTAACCATTCGCTTTGGGTAGAGCGATATAGTCATGGAAATGATCAGGTAGAGGCTTATAAAGATTATGTACAGCACCTAGTACGCGATAACAACTATCTATCTTATCTACAATAATACAAAAAATGGGGATATCAATGATTTCATTGAAAGATAAGTGATTCTCGCACATTTTTTTGTAAATTTGGTAGAGGTGCTTTTTTTTATGCCAAATGGCATGGAAAGGTAAATGATGTTTATCCAAGCACTCTTTTAAAGCAGATTCTATTTTATGGATACTGGCTTTATGTTTGCGTCGATTTTTTTGTACAGTTTCTTGTAATATACGATATCGCCAGGGATAAAGATTTAAAAAACAGAGATCTTCTAACTCTATGCGCACCAGATGCATACCTAATCGCTGCGCAATAGGTGCATATATATCCAGGGTTTCTTTAGCAATACGGTGCCGTTTCTCTACAGAAACGGCAGATAAGGTACGCATGTTATGTAAACGATCGGCTAGTTTTATGATGATGATGCGGATATCTTTTGCCATAGCCAGCAGCATTTTGCGAAAATTTTCTGCTTGAGCTTCAGCGCGGCTTTGAAATTGAATTTGTGTCAGTTTACTCATCCCATCGACAAGTTCTGCTATTTCACTGCCAAATGTCGCAGTTAACACCGTTTTTTCAATGG
The DNA here is from genome assembly GCF_001881495.1 of Candidatus Rickettsiella isopodorum. Lineage (NCBI taxonomy): Bacteria > Pseudomonadati > Pseudomonadota > Gammaproteobacteria > Legionellales > Coxiellaceae > Rickettsiella > Candidatus Rickettsiella isopodorum. The sequence continues at coordinate 7,570 of NZ_LUKY01000029.1, forward strand.
GAGTGTCTTCAATAACATCATGTAAAATGGCGACGATTAGCGTTTGAACATCCATGCGCATTTGAGCAAGAATTTTAGCGACGGCTATAGGATGGCTAATATAAGGATCCCCACTATGGCGTTTTTGACCAGAATGGGCCCTAGCAGCAAATTGATAGGCGTTATAAACCTGCTTTATTTGCTCAGGAGATAAATAGATTTGTAGTTCTTGTTTGAGGTCACTAAACATGTGCATGCAAGCGCCTCCGATTTTTTACAAGCCCGTAGATTGTGACCCACTTATGCCGCTTTCTTGCACTGATTTTTCTTCAGCTTCATTGAGTCTGCCACCCGCGATTTCTCTTAAGGCGATTACGGTAGGTTTATCGTTTTCGGGATCAACCATGGCCATGCCACCTTTAGCAATTTGCCGGGCTCGTTTTGAGGCTATAATAACTAACTCGAAATGATTTTTAACCTTCTTTAAACAATCTTCAACTGTAACTCGTGCCATATGAATTCTCTGTTTATTGAGCGAAATTGAACCTAATACTATAACATTATTTAACTATATCTATACTATATTTCTGGTGAAAATATAGCTTTTCCGCTATTTTTTGGGCTTAAGTCTAAGCGATGTCTAACTAAATACTTGCTTTTTAAGAGGATTGACTTTAGTTAGCTGCATTCATCAATGCGACAGTAACATCCAGCATTCTATTGGAAAACCCCCATTCATTGTCATACCACGCAAGTACCTTAACAAAGTCACCTATAGCGCGAGTTTGCGGTGCATCTACTGTAGAAGAAGCCGGATTATGATTGTAATCGATGGAAACTAGAGGCTCTTCACTATAATTAAGCAGACCTTTCAGTGGACTAGTTTTAGAGGCCTTTTTTAAGATTTCATTCACCTCTTGAGCGGTTGTTTCGCGTTTAGCCTGAAAACTTAAATCAACTAAAGAAACGTTTATTGTAGGAACGCGTATTGCTAAACCATCGAGTTTTCCATCTAATTCAGGATACACCAAACCGAGTGCCGAAGCGGCGCCTGTTTTTGTAGGAATCATCGAATGAGTGGCTGAACGTGAACGATACATATCAGAGTGATAAGTGTCGATAAGTACTTGATCATTCGTATAAGCATGAATCGTGGTCATTAAACCATGGATTATACCTAGATTTTCATGTAAAACTTTGGCTAAGGGAGCTAGGCAATTGGTAGTACAGGAAGCATTAGAAATAATGGAATAGCTACTTTTTAAGGTATGGTGATTAACACCATAAACAATAGTTGCATCCACTCCTTTCCCAGCGGGAGCGGAGATAATGACTTTTTTTGCACCTGCATTAATATGTTTTCTCGCTTTTTCTGGCGAAGTGAACAGGCCTGTACATTCGTGAACGACATCAATATCTAGTTTTTTCCAAGGTAAATTTTCTGGATCACGTTCCGAGAGGATCTTTATTCGCTGATCATTGATAACTAAATAATCTTTATCAACGGTTATGGTCCCTGAAAATTTTCCGTGAGTGGTATCATAACGTGTCAGATGAGCATTAATATCGATATTTCCTAAGTCATTTATAGCAACAATCGCTATATCATGCTGCTTAGGATTTTCAAAAAAAGCTCTTAAAATATTACGGCCAATGCGACCATAGCCATTGATAGCGATACGTGTTGTCATAGTAATTCTCCTAGCTTAATCGGCTAATAGTGGGTTTAGTATTTTAATAATGTTTTCTATAGTAAATCCAAAATTTTTAAAAACATCTGATCCGGGTGCAGATTCGCCAAATTGACTAAGTCCGATTACTTTTCCCTTACTACCTACATATCGATACCAAAAATCTTTAGTTCCCGCTTCTATAGCAATGCGCAATGTAATCGAGTTAGGAAAAATTTTGGCTTTGTAGGAAAAATCTTGTTGTTCAAAGCGATCAGCGGAAGGCATAGAGACGACACGGATTTCCCTACCCTGTTGATTTAAAGACTGTGCAGCACTGATGGCTAAATTAACCTCAGAGCCTGTTGCTATGATGATGGCTTCAGGTGTTGTGGAGGGACTATCGAGAAGAATATAAGCTCCTCGATGGATAGATTGTAAAGTTTCTTGGCTGTGTGTTTGTGGAGGGATAGCTTGTCGAGTGAGTAATAAACAAGTAGGCCCTAAATGCTGTATCGCTTGTTGCCAGGCAACGGCGGTTTCTAATGCATCGCAAGGTCGCCAAACAGAAAGGTTGGGAATAAGTCGTAAGCTATTAATGTGTTCTATAGGTTGATGAGTCGGACCGTCTTCTCCTAGTCCAATAGAATCGTGTGTATAAATAAAAATAACATGCTGTTTCATTAATGCAGATAAGCGAACAGCATTACGTGCATAATCGCTAAAGACCAAAAAAGTTCCTCCATAAGGGATGAATCCTCCATGTAATGCTATGCCATTCATCATGGCGGACATACCAAATTCACGTACGCCATAATGTAGATAATTACCGGCTGGATTTTCTTTGGTTAAAACTTGAGATCCTTTCCAAAAAGTTGAATTAGATTCAGTCAGATCGGCCGATCCACCTAACAACTCCGGTAAAAGAGGTGCAAAGGCATTTAATGCATTTTGTGAGGCTTTACGCGTGGCTATTTTTTCTGGAAGATTTTGATAAATTTTTTCTAGAATTTTTTTAGTTTTTCCTTCCCAATTTAAAGGGAGTTTTTTATTAATTCTGCGTTCATACTCTTTGGCGAGTTCAGAAAATTCTGATTGATACGCACTCCATTTTTCTTCCCAAGCTTTTTCTAAAGCATTTCCTTTAGAACGAGCATCCCAAGCTTGATAAATATCCTCTGGTATTTCGAAAGGCGGATAGTCCCAATGTAGTGCAAGTCGGGTGGCAGCTATTTCTTTTTCACCTAATGCTGCACCATGCGCTTGGTGGCTGCCCATTAAATTAGGAGCACCGCATGCAATTTTGGTTTTACAACAAAGTAAGCTGGGTTTATCGGTAACAGCACGAGCTTTTTCAATAGATAATTTAATTTGTTGTGGATCGTGACCATCAATATCAGGAATAACATGCCAATGATACGCTTTAAAACGTTCAGGCGTATTGTCTTTAAACCAGTCTGAAACATCACCATCAATAGAAATGTTATTGTCATCCCAAAAAGCAATTAATTTACCTAAACCTAAACATCCTGCCAAAGAAGCAACTTCGTGAGAAATACCTTCCATTAAACAACCATCACCTAAGAATACATACGTAAAATGATCGATAACGGAGTGAGAAGGACGATTAAAACGAGCGGCTAAATTTTTTTCCGCTAAGGCCATACCGACAGCATTTGCGAATCCTTGACCGAGAGGACCCGTTGTAGTTTCTATGCCGGGAGTTAAACCGACTTCAGGATGTCCTGGTGCTTTAGAATGTAATTGGCGAAATCTTTTAATTTCAGCTAATGGAAGATCATAGCCGGTTAAATGAAGTAATGCATAATGCAACATCGATCCATGGCCATTAGATAAAATAAAACGATCTCGATTACTCCAGTTTGGGTTGTTGGGATTATGAACTAAAAATTCTCTCCATAGGACAGTTGCAATATCTGCCATTCCCATAGGCATGCCAGGATGGCCTGAATTGGCTTTTTCTACGGCATCTATGCTTAAAAATCGAATGGCATCCGCATATTTTTTTTGGTAAGACATCAAAGGTTTTCCTATTTACCCATAATCAGGAATATTTAAAAAATTCGATTCAAATAAATTAAAAAACATCACTCACGATCGCATGCGCAATAATAATAGAGGAGGACAGGATCAGCAAACTTAATAAACTTTTTCCGCCCGTTACTCGATATCGTCCATCGATTTGTTGACAATATCGTCCAGACCAAGCCATCAATGCCGGAAGCAAAGCTAATAAGACGGCACACCATATGCCAGCATAATTTAATGCCAACATAAATGAAGCAGGGTAAAATAAAACAATCATTAAAGGAGGTAAAAAAGTAAGTAGATAGACAATAAATTTATTTTTTTCAGTATGGGTTAAGCTTAACCCATCCATTAAAAAATCAGATAAACTAATACCTACACCTAAAAAAGAAGTTGCTAAACAAATGGATGTGAAAATCCAAGCAAATAAAGTAATGCTTTTTTTATTTAATAAATGACTCAATGTATTGGTTAAATAACTAGTGGATTGGCTAGATTGCGCAATAGCAAAAAGCTTATTGATAGGGATAACTCCCATAATGGCTGCATTCCAAAAAATATAACAGATAAGCGGAATTAAACTACCTAGAATAATGACGCGACGTAATTGTTTAACGTTACTATGGAAATAACTGCGTAAACTTGGGATAATCGCGGCAAAGCCAAATGATGTAATGAGGATAGTAAGACTATTGGGTAAATAATGTATATTTCCCTGTCCTAGCTGCTTGGCGGATATAAAAGGAAATAGAAATAATATTAGGAGAAAAAAGATAAGTAATTTTCCTCCCATTAGAATGCGATTCATTAAATCAACTGAACGCATGCCTTTATAAACAATAGGGCCTAAGATAAGTACAAATAAGATGGCTGTAGCGAATACAGAAAACTGAATATCAATTTTTTGTAAGATTCCTTGTAAAAAATCTGAACCTCCAGCGATATAAGCGGCTAGTAAAGTATAGAGTAATAATAAATAACATAACCAGGCTATGACCTCGCCTGGAGCTCCTAAAGTAGCTCGTGCCATGGAAATTAAATGGCTATTAGGGGGGAACCAAAGGTTTACTTCTAAAATAAGCAAACCACCGGCTAGCATAATACCCCAACAAGCAATCAAAAAAAGCGATGAATTTAAAAAGCCAGCTTGGGCGGTGGCAAGAGGAACAGCTAACATTCCACCGCCTATTGCATTACCAGTAATTAATAAAATACCACCCAATTGTTTAATATTCATAGGATACTTAGTTAATGAGGCTTAAAATAATAATAAATAAGGCAATTATTATTAAACTAATTAATAAAGGCTTTCCTCCAGTAACTTGATAGCCTGAAGCACATTTTTTGATATATCGTCCACTCCAGACCATCATAGCAGGAAGCAGAATTAATAGAATGGCACAAAGTACCCCCGCATAAGATAAAGCCAGGATGAAAGCATGAGGATAACGGTTGGCAATGAGTAAGGGAGGAAAAAAAGTGACGGCATAAAGAAGTAACTTTTTTAAACCTTTTTTTTCAATTTGCAATCCATCACTGAAAAAATCAAATAAGCTTAAAGCGACACCTAAAAAAGAGGTAGCAAAACATATTGATGTAAATATTTTTGCTAAAAAATTAATTAACTTGTTATCAAGTAAATGACTTAAAGCGGCCATTAAATTGCTAGTGGAATGGCCTGAATGATACATGAATATTAAACCTGAGTCCCCATGTGCGGGGATGGAGCCCATAATGGTTAATTCCCATAAAATGTAACAGAGTAAGGGAATTAAGCTACCAATGAGAATAGCTTTGCGTAACATAAACAAATCATTAGTAAAATAGCTACGTAAGCTGGGGACTATTATCGCAAAACCAAATGAGGTCATAATGACCGTTGTGCTGCCTAAAATAATGCTAAGCCGATAAGTATTTTCCAAGCTTAATAAGTAATGAATAGAAATAAATGGAAAAATACAAATCACTAACAAAATAAAGGTTAATAACTTACTAAACATTAAACTCCTATTAACATAATCCACTGAGCCTAATCCTTTGTAAACGATGAGACTTAATAATCCTGCAAATAAAAGAGCGGAAAGTTTTGCTGGTAGGTTGATATGAAACGTTAATAAAAGATGTTGTAAGAAATCACTACCACCGGCAATATAAGCGGCTAATAAAGCATAGAGCAATAAAAGATAGCTAAACCATGCGACGATCTGGCCAAATCTACCTAAAGTTGTTTTAGCCATACTAATTAAATTGCTATTTACACTATGCCAAAGATTAACTTCTAAAATAAGCAATGCAGCAGCGGTCATTATTGCCCAGCACGTCACTAAAAAAAATAGGGCATTGATAAAACCTAATTGTGCAGTAGCAATAGGTAGAGCTAACATGCCTCCACCGATGCTAGTGCCTACGATAAGTAATATTCCGCCGATAAGTTTATGCATGTTTATTTTTAATAGAGATAAGGTTCACCTTGCGGCCTTGTTTTAAACCGCCGATGTATCCAGAGATACTGTTCTGGATGAGCACGGACAGCTTGTTCTAGCAATTGATTAAAACACAGCATATCTTGGTAATCATTGCCTTGGGCAAAATTTTCTAAAATGGGTCCGATAGTAATTTGATAGCCTTCACCTTTTGGAAGACGATGATAAAATAAAGTGACAACAGTTGCGCCAGTTCGACTTGCATAGCGACTAGGGGTTGAGATGGTTGCAGTAGAAATGTTAAAAAATGGCGAAAAAATGCTGTGTGTAGGACCATAATCTTGATCAGCCGCATACCAAATTGCTTTGTTTTGTTTCAAAGTTTTAATAATTTGGCGGATTGCATGACGATGTATAGGCTGCATCCATTTAAATTGACGATGTTGTTTTAGTAATCTATCGATGACTTGATTTTTTTGTTCGCGATAAACCACATACATTGGAAAAATACTAGAAAACAGGCGGCCACAAATATCCAGCGATGTAAAATGACCACTTAAAATAAGCACCCCTTTTTTTCTGGATATAGCCTCTTGCAGATGTTCTAAGCCATCTACATGAATGAGCGAATCAATTTTGTGATCAGGCATCCACCAAGCCATAGCCGATTCGATGAGCCCCATTCCTAAAGATTGAAATTGTTTTTTAAGTAAGTTTGTTCGTTCTTTGTTGGATAACTCAGGAAAGCAAAGTTTCAGATTAATTTCTCCGATATGCCGAAATCTTTTCAATAAATAATAGGAGATACGCCCTAAATTTTTACCAAATTGTAGTTGTAATCGGTAAGATAGTTTTGTGATGAGATATAAAATTCCTAAACTTAACCACGTAGGCCAATAGCGAGGGTGTAACAGATCTAAAAATTTATTTTTCATTAGATAATAATAATCGATTTATTATTTGTTTTTTTATTAAATGTTGTTGAATAATTTCGTCAATATCATGTTGTGTTTCGTAGTGATACCAGGTGCTTTCAGGATAAATCACCAATACAGGGCCCAAACTACAACGCCCTAGGCATCCAGAATGGCTTACTCGAATTTTTTGCGGTTGATTTTTTATCAGTAGTTTTAGGTTTGCTTTTAAATAGTCTAATAAGGGTTTAGCCCCACGTTTCGCACAACAATCCTTATTATTTTCTCGTAGATTAGTGCATAAAAAGATATGATGTTGATAATAGGACATAAATTTTTTTGTAGCAAAAATAAGAAAGTTTTTACTCTACCAGAAAAAAATAAGTATCTCTATTAAGCAGCTGATTTACAGACATTAAAGATTAGGGCTCAAGCTTAAAAAGCGGGATCGAAATCATAAAACTGATCAAATGCGTCTTTTTGAGTTAAACTAATAGTTTAAAATAGGAAGGGAGTAACTTATGTCAAATATTATACGGCACCGATCACCTTCTTTATTACACCAATTACACCGTCTGTCACAAGAGTGGGATCAACTCTTTGACCCCAGTCATCAACTCATTGAAGATAGTTCCATGGTTGAAACGAGCCATTGGGCGCCTGCCGTGGATATCAAAGAAGAACCTACTCGCTTTGTGCTCTTTGCAGATATTCCAGGGGTTGATCCAAAAGATATAGAAATTTCTATGGAAAGTGGTATTTTGACAATTAAGGGTGAAAGAGTGGCGACTCATACCGAAGAGAAGGAAGGGTATACACGAATTGAGCGATCAAAAGGTAGTTTTTACCGCCGCTTTGCTTTGCCTGATACTGCAGACGCCGATAAGATAACTGCTGAAGGAAAACAGGGCGTACTTAGAATCATTATCCCTAAAAGTGAAAAGGCAGCGGCTAAAAAAATAAAGGTGGAGGATAAAAAAGATTAATTTTTTATCGCCAACTATGAATTAGGTAAAGAATTCGTGTATAAGCTAATAATCTCTTAGGGAGTTATACTTAATATTGTAGAACATGTTATACGTAAGGCGGGGAGAATGAATTTCTCAAACCATGGATTTCTTTTTAACCAAATATTATTGCGTGGTGATGGATGTGGTAGTGGAAAATAGGTGGGTAAATAATCTGCGAAAGAAGCGACGGTTTGGTTAAATTTGTTTTAGCCTGTTTACCTAAATAATGTTGTTGTGCATACTGGCCAATTAGTAAGGTCAGTTGAATGTTCGGCAGACCAGCTAAAAGTTTAGCTAACCATAAGCTTGCACATTCTTTTCGCGGAGGTAAATCGCCTGAAGGGCCCGTCCCAGGATAACAGAAACCCATGGGAATGATGGCAATTTGATTAATATCATAAAATGTTTTTTTATCGAGATTTGTCCAATGCCGTAAACGATCCCCGCTAGGATCGTTCCAAGGAATTCCCGTGTTATGTACGCGAATTCCTGGTGCTTGACCAACGATAAGTAAACGACTTAGATGATGTGCTTGTAATACAGGTCTGGGGTTTAAAGGTAAGTGATTGGCACAGAGTCGACATTCACGAATGTTTTTGATTAGAGGTAAAAGTTTATTCATAACAGGATGGAGGTTCTACTTGCCAAATGGGTATTACACCCACTAAAGTAAGCGCTGAAATAGGCTGCTTTATTTAATAGGTAGGATCTATGGAGTATAAAGAAACAGAGGCTTTATTAGAAGAAGATGATGGTGATGGAAGTAGTGATACTGAATTATCACCTGACATCTTAGACATTGAAGATGAAGAATTAGATACATGGCCTGAAGAATTGGCCTTAGATGCATTGAATAAGAAAACAAAAGTCTCGCCCGTTCGGTTTTCACTTGAAAAGCGCCGAGCTATTGAAGATTATTTAGAGCAACGACGATTACGTGAAGAATTCGATTATGAGTTTGAAAATGAACCTTCATCAGAAACTTCAGATGCAACAAAAAGTGAGTAGCTATGCACTTTAAGTTTTTGGATTTTGAACAGCCTATCGCAGAGCTCGGAGCCAAAATAGAAGAGCTACGTAAGTTAGGTAACGATGCCGAGCTTAATGTCAATGAAGAAATTAAACGCTTAGAGCAAAAAAAAATAGAATTAACCGAGTCTATTTTTCAGTCATTAAATGCCTGGCAAATAGTTCAGTTAGCGCGACATCCACAAAGACCCTATTTTTCGGATTACGTCAATAGAATTTTTTCTGATTTTGATGAGCTACATGGAGATAGAGAGTTTTCAGATGATTCTTCAATTATCGGTGGCGTGGCTAATTTAGCGGAACAACCCGTCGTTATTATTGGTCAACAGAAGGGTCGCTCCACGAATGAAAAAGTCCAACGTAATTTTGGAATGCCTAAGCCAGAAGGTTATCGTAAAACAATGCGGTTAATGGAATTAGCGGAGCGATTTAAATTACCTATTTTGACCTTTATTGATACCCCAGGAGCTTATCCTGGAATTGACGCCGAAGAACGTAACCAAAGTGGTGCAATTGCACAAAACTTACAGCGGATGTCTCAGCTGAAGACGCCTATTATTTCTACCATAATTGGAGAAGGTGGGTCAGGCGGGGCTTTAGCTATTGGAGTCGCCGATCGAATTTTAATGTTGCAATACAGTGTTTATTCAGTTATTTCACCAGAGGGATGTGCTTCTATTCTATGGAAAAGTGCTGAAAAAGCTTCTGAGGCGGCGGAAGCGATGGCTATGAATGCCGATCGTTTATATGAACTCAAACTGATAGATGCAGTGATTCAAGAACCTTTAGGTGGCGCTCATACTGATTTTGATGAGATGGCTAATCGACTAAAGGATGAACTTGTTAAACAACTAACACAGCTCCAGTATTTTTCTATGGAAAAATTACTCGAACTGCGTTTTAGCAAAATTTTAGCTGTAGGTACTTAGCTCTGAGATAAATCTAGTTTCTATTAATTGATTAAAATAATGAAACTTTTATATATTGAAGTAATAGCGTTTCTATCGGGTATAGTCAATATTTATCTTTTAACTCGCTGTAGTTTATGGAATTGGTTTTTCGGAATCATTACGGTTTCTTTATATGCCATCATTTTTTTTCGTACCAAGTTGTATGCCGATATGGGTCTACAGGGAGTTTTTTTAATTTTTCAGTTTTATGGACTTTATCAATGGTGTTATGGTAATCGTGGAAAGAAACCCATAGCGATGCAAATAATGCATTATTCTACGGGTTTGTCTTTAGTGCTAGCCGCGATTGTTTTATTTGCCAGTATTAGTTTTATTCTAAAACACAATACCGATTCTACGACTATTTATGCCGATACCACGATTACTACGTTAAGCTTGATTGCTCAATGGATGATGAGTAAGAAATATTTACATCATTGGGTTTTATGGATAGTGATTGATTTTATTTCTATAGGTTTGTATATCAGCAAAAACTTATATTTAACCTCCCTACTTTATTCAGTATTTCTTCTGCTGTGTATCAAGGGCTATTATCGATGGAGAGAAACTTTAATTAACTCGATATTGCCTCATTCCATCGCGGTTAAATCTGGCTAAAATCATCCTTGAGCCCACTTTTTTCATATTGGTTTAATTACTCTCGAACTTAGACTTTACAGATCCTAGGCAAATTTTGTAAGGTTAACTTATGTTTACGCACGAAAAACTCCAATTTTTATTAAAACAATACCCTGCATCTATTTGTTTTTGGATAGCCTATAGCGGCGGCTTGGATTCGCAAGTTTTACTCTATGCATTAAATCGCTTATTACCCACAAAACGTTTACGAGTTATTCATATCAATCATGGTTGGCATGTTGACTCAATAAAATGGGCGAATGTTTGCCGGCATACTTGTGAAAAACTAGGTGTTTATTGTGAAATCATCCCTGTGGATACGCATCCTAAATCAGGTGAAAGCCCAGAGGCATACGCCCGAGAAGTTCGCTATAGTGCTATAGCAAAAAGAATTCGACCAGGAGACTTTTTATTGACGGCTCATCACCGTAATGATCAAGCAGAAACTTTATTATTACAATTAGTTCGTGGCTCAGGTCTTAAAGGTTTAGTGAGTATGCCATTTTGTCAGAGGTTTGCAAAAGGTTATCTAATACGACCTTTGCTAGATTTTACCCGTACAGAACTTTATGAGTACGCTCAAAAGCATCATTTAACTTGGATAGAAGATGATAGCAATAGAGATTTACGTTTTAATCGTAATTTTATTCGTCATCAAGTGCTACCAGTTATTCAGCAACGTTGGCCTCAAGCAGACAAAACTATCGCAAGAGCCGCTGCAAATTTGGCAGAAGCGCATTCTCTGCTTGATGAGGTAGCCCACCAAGATTGGAGTATGGTTCAAGGGTCTGCACCTAATGTATTAATTATTTCTAGTTTGATGAAGTTAAGTGCTATACGTCGAAGTAATCTTTTGCGTTATTGGTTGCAGCAGTTACATTTTTCTTTACCTAGCCAAAAGCAATTAAAACAAATTGATATTTTACTAAAAAGTAGAGTGGATGCATCTCCTCAAGTTAATTGGAAAAATATTCAGTTACGTCGATACCGTGATAGTTTATATGTCTTAACTTTACTAGAAAACGAAAAAAATTTTATTTTTCAAGGTGTTACTCCATGGGAGTTGAGTCAGACACTGATATTACCAACATTAGATCAACTAACTACAAGGCAAGTTTTAGGGGTAGGATTGAACTATTCTTTACTCATAGAAGGACAAGTCGATGTGACTTTTCGGCAAGGAGGAGAACGGTTCTATGCAAGCAATCGTCAAGGTTCCCATCCGTTGAAAAAATTATTTCAAGAATGGGGAGTTCCTCCTTGGGAGCGTAATAGGGTGCCTTTAATTTACTATCGAAAGGAATTAATTGCTGTGGCTGGATATGGTATAAATCCTCATTTTGCAGCAAAGCAAAATGAGTTGGGTTTCGTTATTGAACTGATTCCAAAATCTTCTGACACAGCATGACCAAAATTGTCTAAAGGCGTAAACAAAGCAACAAGTATTCTATACTTCTAATGAATTGATCAGTGATTAAAATAATCAATTTGAACTAAAAGCTTCTTATTTAATCACTACAAATCTAAAGCCACCGCTGGATAATACGTTAACTAAAAGTTCGTGTTTACTTTGCTTAGCGATATCTTGTAGTTGAGCAACATTAGTTACAGCTATTTGATTAGCCGAGGTTATGACGTTTCCAGGACGGATACCGGCATGCCAGGCCATACTATTTTCATCGGTATCAACGACTTCTACACCGATCAAATGACCTTGACCTGTAATCGTTTGATTTAAGTCACGTAACACTAATCCATAGAGAAAGGGGTTATTATGTTCAGCGACTTTTTTAGAATCTTTAGGATCAGTCAAGTTTATTACTGTATTGATAGTTTTTCCTTTGCGCAATAGCTTGATAGTAATTTTATCTCCAACTCTAAGCATCCCGACGATATTTTTTACTTGTCCACCGTTATGGATGGGTGTACCGTTAATTGATTGAATGATATCACCGGTTTGAATGCCTGCTTTTTCAGCGGGTGAGTAATTAGGAACTTGAGAGACTAATGCACCGTTGGTGTCAGGCGAAATATGCAATGCGGTAGCTAATGCGGGTGTTAAATCTTGTACTAGAACACCCATTAAGCCTCGTTTTACCGAACCATATTCAGCTAATTGTTTCATAACGCCATGCGCCATGTTAATAGGTATAGCAAAACCAATCCCAATATTTCCTGGATTTGAGCCTGGCGCCAATATGGCCGTATTAATACCCATTAATTGGCCTTGTAAATTAATTAAAGCACCACCCGAGTTTCCTGGATTAATGGGAGCATCCGTCTGGATAAAATTCTCATAACCCTCTATTCCTAATCCTGTGCGCTGTAATGCGCTAACTATACCTGAAGTGACTGTTTGATTGAGGCCGAAAGGATTACCAATAGCGGCTACAAAATCACCTACTTTTAAATTATCAGAATTTCCTAGAGGAATAGCCGTTAGATGATCAGGGGTGATGGTAAGTAAAGCGATATCAGAAGCAGGATCTGATCCTTTAAGTGTTGCTTTAAAAACGCGACCATCACTTAAAGTAACGGTGATGGTTTTAGCCTCGCGAATAACATGTGCATTAGTTAAAATATAGCCTGCTTTTGCGTCTACAATAACGCCTGAACCCATGCTTTCAAAATGCCGTGGATAAGGACGCCCTGGTACAGGAGGGGGTAATTGATTAGGAGGAATATCTCCTTGAACAGAAACATTCACGACTGCTGGGAGTATAGGTTGTAACATCTGAGAGATGCTATTCTTGTTTATTTGATGAGCTAAGCTAAAGGGCCAGCCTGCGTAGCTTAAGGGGCAAAAGCCAATTATAAGTAAAGAACTGAATAATAATTGGTATAATAATTTTTTCATAGATTTGCGATGTCAAATGAGTAGCCGCTAAGCTTAACGTATTTTTTGGTTTTGTTGCAATTATCGATTATTATACACTCTAAAGGTTATTTAATGCGCGATTATTCTTTTTGGGATCAATTAATTTTACAGTTTGATGAAGCTTTAGGATCCATACCACTGCTCTCTGCGGCTACTCGGCCTAATCCGGCTGAAAATTTATTGATACAAGATAATGTTTTAAGTAAAAAAGAAAATCAACTTTCAGGCAGCTTGATGCGGATAAATCATGTAGGTGAAGTTTGTGCCCAAGCGCTCTATACCGGGCAAGCATTGACTGCCCGTTCCAAGATCATTAAACAAAAATTAAAAAAAGCGGCCGGAGAGGAGGTCGATCACCTCAATTGGTGCCGGCAGCGTATCCATGAATTAGATACCCATGTTAGTTATTTGAATCCATTTTGGTATATCAGTGCTTTGTTAATGGGTTTGATTGCCGGCTTGTGGGGCGATAGGGTAAGCTTGGGGTTTTTAGCTGAAACAGAACATCAAGTAGAAAGGCATTTGTATAAGCATTTACAGAAACTGCCATTACAGGATAAAAAAAGTCGGATTATTGTCGAGCAAATGCGCAAAGAGGAACTAGAACATGCCCTGACAGCTGAGTATGCTGGAGCTATTCCCTTACCGATTGTAATTCAATGGAGTATGCAAGGGTTGGCTAAATTTATGTCTATAATCGCGTATCGAATTTGATTCTAACTTCGGAAAAATGGTGAATTTTCTGCAAACACTCTTTAGAGCTTTATTACAATTTTGTATACTGAAAGCATTAATTATTCTTGTAGTAACAGCTATTCTTTGTTTCTTACTGCCTATTTTCTATCAAAAATACCAGCGACGTTTAAACAGTAAATCACCTATTTTAAGCGTTGCATTACTAGAGTCTATTTATAAACCCTTAATGGTATTGATTGCTATTATGGGCATAATCTATGCGTTGGAATCACTGTGTATCGCTTGGAAAGGGTTGAGTGTTGAGCAATTACATTTAATTCGAAATTTAACTTTCACAGGTTTATTTGCATGGTTTTTATGGCGTTTTGTTTCTGTTGCAAAAGAAGCTTTTCTGCAAACTTATAAAAATAAAACTCCGAATAAAGCCATTGATAAAACCCTAGTTCATGGCTTGAGTCAGATTGCGAAGCTATCCATTATTATTTTAACTGCTTTATCTGTATTTCAAATTTTTGGCTTTAGTATGGCGGGGATCTTAGCTTTTGGTGGTATGGGAGGAGTCGTCATAGGATTTGCCGCTAAAGATCTTTTGGCCAACTTATTTGGTAGTTTTATGTTGTTTTTAGATAGGCCTTTTGTGATAGGCGATCAAATCAGCTTACCGGCACTTAAAGTGGAAGGCGCCGTCGAAGAAATAGGTTGGCGAGTTTGCAGGTTACGAACCCCTGATTGTCGGCCTGTGTATATTCCAAATGCTTTATTTTTAAATTTAGTGGTCGAAAATCGATCAAGAATAAAATTTAGAAGATTTTATTGTCGAATTAGCTTACGTTACCAGGATTTAATGAAAGTTCCAGCTATTTTAGAGGATATGCAGTCAATATTAAAAGACAATACAGCTATTGATAAAAATAGGTCCATTACCGTAAACCTTAGTGAATTGGGTAATACTTCTCTTAATTTAGTAGTGATAGCCTATACCGATATTGTTAGTGGCGCAGATTTTTTAAAGCTTCAACAAGCATTATTTTTAGAATTGTTAGCCTGTATTCAGCAGCACGGCGCTGAATGGTCTTTTCCTAGTCATAATGTTTATTTAAACAAAGAAGGTAATCAGTTGCTTAGTTCTCAAAGTCAAAATGATAAAAACAATTAAACTAAGTTATTTGGCTAAATGAAATTAAAACTTAGTATCATCGGTTGTGGTCGCCTAGGAAAAACTTTGGCTACCTTGTTCCTTAAGACAGAACTTGTTTCTATTCAAGATATCATTAATTTCAGTATCGCTAGTAGTAAAAAGGCAGTTGCTTTTTTAGGGGAGGGTAGAATTTGTCATACCCTAAAGCAACTTAAACCCGCTGATATTTATTTAATTGCTACACCTGATGATTGTATTGAATTTATAGCGCAGCAAATAACTCAGCAAAATATATTAAAACAAGGTGATGTGGTTTTTCATTGCAGTGGTTTGGTCTCTTCTGAATCCTTGTATTCTGCAGCTCGTTTAGGTTGTTACACAGCGAGCTTGCACCCAATTTTTAGTTTTTCTGATCCAGTAATGGATGTAAAAAACTTTAGAGGAACGTATTTTGCATTTGAAGGGAGTAAAGAGGCATTCGATCGGCTGCTACCATTACTTAGCGCCATAGAAGGAAAGGTATTCGCAATTGAAAAAAAAAATAAGCCGATTTATCATGCCGCCAGCGTATTTTCCTCTAACTATCTAGTTACCTTATTGGCTATGGCAAAGGATTGTTATTCCAGAGCCGGATTACCGGATAAACTGGCTGAAAATCTTACGTTAGCGCTGATGTCTCAGGCCTTAGATAAAGCACAAAGACTGAAGCCTAAACAAGCGTTGACAGGGCCTCTGCAACGAGGAGATATAGTGACTTTAAAAGAACATCTATCTGCGCTGAAACCTTTTCCTGAATTAAAATATATTTATAAAAGTTTGGGAAAAGCTACATTAGCATTAACTAGGCACGACAAAAACCTAAAAAAATCATTAATGCAGCTTTTTATATCTGATATTTGAATGAGGATTTTAGGCAGTAACAGTATTTGTTAATTTGCGAATTCTAGCTAACAAACGACTCTTATGTCTTGCGGCTTTGTTTTTGTGGATGAAACCTTTATCAGCCATGCGATCAATAATGGGTGAAGCGACTCGGTAGGCCTCATCGGCTTCCATTGCTTTTCCATTCTCAATAGCGACAACAACACGTTTAATATAGGTCCGCATCATGGAGCGATAGCCGGTATTATGCTGGCGGTGTTTTTCTGCTTGTCGAACCCGTTTTTTTGCTTGTTTTGTATTGGCCAATGGACAACCTCCTGAAATAACAACAAACGAACTTACAATTAATAAATTTAGCGTAAGCCTGAATAAATAGGGGCCAATCATGCCCTTATAGAGGCTATTTGTCAATCAAGAGAGAATTTAATGGATTACTCTTCTATTGAGTTATCATGATCCTCTCTATCTTGAATATCTTGGTGTTTATCAGACTGAGTGGGGAGAGTGTCTTCTTCCATTTCGTTGTTATCTTCATCCTCTTCAGCTTCCAATTTATTGGTATTAGGTTGCTTTAGAGTATCAGAAGCCTCTGGGGAATTCGATAGATTTTTAGACGGCTCATCTAATTGATTATTCTTTGGTTTTTTTTCAGGAACAATAATCGGAAGAGCTTGTTGAGAAGTAATAGTTGGTATGGGTGAAGGGAGTATTAAATAATAGTCTAAAAGTTTGCGTGCGATTTGAGGAGCTGGAGTAACGCTATTCTGGATAACAATAGCAAGAGCAATAGTAGGTTTTTCAACGGGTGCAAAAGCAATAAATAATGAGTTATCGCGCAGCTTGGCAGCGATTGTTTTGGTATCATAACGCTCATCGTTTTTAAAACTATATACTTGCGCTGTTCCTGTTTTACCTGCCAAGGTATAGGGAACACCCGGAAAGAAACGTTCGGCTGTTCCACCTGGCGCATTCACAACGTGTTGCATAGCTGTACGGATAAAGCCTAAAATATCTTGAGGTAAATTGATTGGTTCTAAATGTTGTGGTTTAGTTAAGGTGATTGTTCCGTCCCCCTTGCGCCAGCTTAATACGACATGAGGTTTCCAACGATCTCCCCATTCAGCGAGAGCACTGACTGCGAAGGCAAGCTGTAGCGGTGTTACTAATAGATAACCTTGGCCTATGCCGCAATTTAATGTATCTCCAGCATACCAGGGAGTGTGATAGAATTTTTTTTTCCATTCAGGATTAGGTAAAACTCCACTCCCTTCATCAGGAAGATCAATATCAGTTAGAGCTCCGAACCCAAATCGTTTTAGGCTAGTATAAATCCGACGTATACCCATACGTAGACTCAGATTATAAAAATATATATCGGAAGAAACAGTCAGCGCTTTGAGTAAATTGACATCACCATAAGCATGACGACGAAAATTATGATAAATCCGCCCTCTGCCATTAATTTGAAACTCCCCAGCATCATGAATGGTAAAGGTGGGAGTTACCACATTTTCTAGAAGAGCCCCCGTACTGATGAAAGGTTTTATGGTAGATCCGGGATGGTAAGCCCCACGTAGGGCACGGTTATAGAGCGGATTTCCAGGTTCATTTTGTAATAATTCGTAATCATGTTGTCGAATTCCGCTCACAAATAGATTGGGATCAAAAGTAGGATTGCTTACAAAGGCTAAAACTTCACCATTACGAGGATCCAAAGCGACTATAGCTCCTTTTTGGCTGCCTAATGCTTGTTGTGCTAATTTTTGCAAACCACTATCGATGGTTAAGGTAATACTTCTTCCTGCAATGGGTCGAGTTTGTTTTAATATACGCACGATTTGGCCGTGTACATTCGTTTCTACTTGCTGGTAACCGACTGCACCATGTAGCTGTGCTTCATAATATTTCTCTACGCCTGTTTTTCCAATGAAATTACTTGCACTATAATTCACCGGATCTAAGGTTTGTAATTCTTTTTCATTAATTCTCCCCATATAACCCACTATTGCCGCAAAAGGAGCTCCCTGAGGGTAATAACGTATCATTTGTGCTTGTATCGCAACACCGGGAAAACGATATCTTTCTAGAGAAAATTTAGCTACTTCTTCTTCATTTAATTTTAAGCGTAGGGGTACAGGTTCAAAACGATGATGTAAATGCTTTTGACGGTTAAACTGTTTTAAATCCTCTGCGTCTATTTTTATAAAAGAGCTTAATTGTTGAATAGTCGCATCTATATTTTTTACCAAATCAGGTGTAATAACAAGATTAAAAATAGGTTTATTTTCTGCCAGTAATACACCCTTTCTATCATAAATTAAGCCGCGATTGGGCTCTATTGAGACTAGGCCAAGCTGATTTTGACGGGCTAAGGTGGTATAAAGTTTATGCTGAAAGACTTGTAAATAGACTAACCTGCTTAGCAAGAGGATGCTTAGAATCAATATCCCAATAAGAATAGCGATAGCTCTACGCTTAAATAATTTATGCTCTTGAAGAGTGTTTTTAAATGTATTAATTGACTTAAGCATAATATTTGATTGTGCCTTAGTTAAATGCTGAGTAACAGCATGGTCCTGTCCCTGTTACACTCAAATGGGTCGTATTTGGTTCTTACCCATTTAAAACGCTTGTAAGTCTTATGATGGCATTTTTGCTTTGGTTTATCGTTTACAATCAAGTAGATTGCTGCCCGGTATAAAAAATTTTATTAACATTTAATTTTTCTGAGTATATAAAAAAGTAAAGATTTAAGACAGGTCTAAGTTAAATATGGTTTCTTCACATGAGTTATTTAGTAAGGCTAAGCAGTTTATTCCAGGAGGGGTTAATTCTCCGGTGCGCTCGTTTAGTGCAGTGGGTGGTGATCCGATATTCTTTTCACATGGGAAAGGGGCTTACTTATTTGATGTTCAAGGTCAGTCCTATATCGATTATGTGGGGTCCTGGGGCGCGTTAATTCTTGGGCATGCTCCAGAAAAAATAGTATCCGCTGTAGAGCAAGCTGCTAGACGAGGTTTAAGTTTCGGTGCTCCAACACCCGGAGAGATTGACTTAGCAGAAAAAATTTCCAATTTAATGCCTAATTTAGCAAAAGTCCGTTTAATGAACTCAGGTACTGAAGCGACCATGACAGCGATACGGCTTGCCCGAGGATTTACTGGTCGCGATAAAATCCTTAAATTTAATGGGTGTTATCATGGCCATGTGGATGCACTGTTGGTAAAAGCAGGTTCAGGATTAGCCAGTTTTGGTATACCTGATAGTGCGGGTATACCGAAAGAAGTGGCGCAACAAACCTTGAGTGTTGACTTTAATAATCTTGAGCAAGTTACACAAATGTTTATGCATTATGGTAAGGAAATTGCTGCCGTCATCGTAGAGCCTATCGCAGCTAATATGAATTGTGTTTTACCACTGTCTGGTTTTTTAGAAGGATTACGTGAATTATGTGATTACTATGGAAGCTTACTCATTTTTGATGAAGTGATATCAGGTTTTAGGGTATCTTTAGGTGGTGCACAAGCAATCTATCAAGTGAAGCCCGATTTAACTACGCTAGGTAAAATTATTGGCGGTGGTTTACCAGTGGGCGCTTTAGGCGGTCGATCTGAAATTATGGATTGTTTGGCTCCACAAGGAAAAGTTTATCAAGCTGGCACTTTATCAGGTAATCCAATTGCAGTGGCAGCAGGTCTTGCTACTTTAGAAGTAGTCAGCCAACCAGAATTCTATGCTGAATTAAATTTTATAAACGAAAAACTAGTATCTGGATTATTAGCGCTTGCTAAAGAGGCCAACATTTGTTTTCAAGCCCACCATGTCGGAGGATTATTCGGGTTTCTTTTTACTCAAGAGATTGGAATCTATAATTACCAACAAGTAAAATCAGCCAATCAGCTCCTTTTCAAAGAATTTTTCCACAGAATGCTTGCTGAAGGTATTTATTTTTCACCCTCTGCTTTTGAATCAGGTTTTATATCCAGTCTACATGGAAGTCAGGAGATAAATTTTACGTTAGCAGCGGCAGAAAAAGTATTTGCTAAGCTAAAAGAACAAAATTTAATTCCCGCCTAATTTTCTATTCCACTCAGTTAACTTAAGTTTTTTTATAAAAATTCTCTTATTCTTCATTTTCTAGTATAATTTATAGTTAGCTAGAGTTTGGACATAAAAAATAATCAAAATTTATTGGAAAATAAGAAATGCTAATGGAAGAAGTGCACGCTATCACAAATACCGAAGATGAAAATAGGAGTGTACTTCACAATCTGGCTTTGCCTATTTCTTATTCTTTATCAAAAGAATTACATGATAATTCAGCTGAATTATTATTATTAGAAAAAAAAATTATATTAGGAAATAACTTATTAGCTAAGGTTAATGATCAAGCGTTAATATTAAAATTAAAGAAAGAGAGAAGAAAATTTCAAGAGAAAAAAACAGAACTAACTACTTTAATTGAAAAACTGAAATTTATTATTGGCTCTATAAAAGATTTTACTTTATTCTTTATTTTTATCGGAAGATTTTATACGCTGACAATTGAAAAATTAAATTTTGAACAGCGTGCCAAGAAAATTTCTTTAAAATTAATTTACGACTTAAAAAAAGAAGAGCAGAATTTATATAATGAATATGTTGAAGGAGATTGCTTTACTAAAGTATTAGAAGTCTTATCTTTTGAATCTTATCAATGTTATTTCCAGGAATATACCAAAAATTTTTTTGGTAATATCCCAAATTACAGTGATCGCTATGTCAATGTGCTTTTAATCATAAAAGCCATGTTTTCTATGTGCGCTTGTTTTAGAGTAGATCAATTTGATTTAACCAATGTCAAAATTTTTTTATCCAACCATATACCGCACGCGGTTGTTTTGCCAAACCATAATTATGAGTTAGTTGCATTGCGCTGCTTTTTTTTCTATGAAATTGTAAAAGAATATCTTAAGTTAAAATTAGTAAAAAATAATCTGAGTAATTTGAAAAAATCGATTAGTTTGGAATTAAACATAAGCAATTATAAATCACAAAACAAAAAGGTGCTTATAATGGGGTTATATAATTTGCAAGAATCTTTAAGCAAGATTGAAGAAAAATATAGTAATTTTCTAAAAAAAAAACCAGAAGATAATGAATCAGACATTAATGAATCGTTAGCTTTTTTTAAGATAATAGTCGATGACATTCAGTTGCTTAATACAAAAACAAAAAATTTAATTGAAGATAAATATGCTAAGTTGAATAAAATGTGTAGCCTTTTAGTAATCATTACGCATGAGAATTATCTGCCTAAATTTTTAGAAGTATTTAATATTAAAATAGGGAATGATTTTTTATTAAATGAAATAAAAGGATCAGAAAATATAGAGACAAATAAAGAAGCGCTTAATCATTTATTTCATGCTATCTGTAGAGATGAATTTTATATCCCATTAAGCAAAAGAGTTAATTTATTTATTAAGCAAATGACCGAAACTTATTGCAAAGCCGATATTTCAGTGCTTGAAAGTATAGAGTTGGAAGACTTAATAGAATTTAGCTTTTATTATATTTTTACTTTGGCTTATATGAATTTTAATGATCGTTTGAAAGGAACTAACACTAAATTGCTTTATGCTCAAATGGTTGCTTTTAATAGGTTTATCAATATTAAATTTGAATCCTTAGAAGTATTAGAAAAAAGAAAAAATGAAAAAATAAGTAAATTTTTAGAAAAAAACTTTAAAAATAAAGAAAACTACTTTCATCATAAGGAAAATATTCTTGAAGAAATCAAATTAAACTTAGAAATGATACAAAATATTAAAAGTATCTTGTCTGATGCCAAATCGCTAGAAACGGCTCTTATCCCCAAGTTAGAGTCAGATTTAATTCCGATGCCTGAAGCAAATACGCTAATTAATTTTTTAAAAAAATTAGAGAAAAAACAAAAAACTTGTGAAGCTGAGTATCAAAAAATAGAAAAGCACCTGTTCTTTGATAAATCTAAAACTAAAAAAATAATTAAAAAAAGTAATGAAGTTTATTCAGAGAAGGATAAGAGAGTAGAAGAGAATAAAATGATTGAATTTTTTTCAGAACCATTAATTTATTTGTCTAGAAATTTGATGGAAATTTTAAAAAATATAAATATAAAAGAGAACCTCCAAGATATAAATCAATTTTGCCAGAAACTTTCTTCTGCTATGGGGCAACTCTCCTCATCTATAAATAAGCTTATATTAAGTATGGGTAATTGGAATTATATTTATAAAACACACCATTTAACCGATCTAAGTTTACCTGAACTATTAAAATTAATGGATGAAATTATAATTAAGGAACCTTTAACAAAAAGTAGAGGCCATAAAAAGAAATTGTTTCAATTAAAAGAGTTGCTTAATACGTCATGTTTATCGACAGAACTTCTTATTGATCAAGTTAACCCAATAATTAAAAAATATCATAATTTAAATACGGAAGCCAAAAAATTTTTAAGTATGCTTCCTGTTTCTTTTATCGATGATCACAAAAATTTTAAACTCTTGTCTAAATCAATGATTAAAAAAGTAAAACGTAATATTAAGGAATATAAACAATTAAAAGAACAATCAAATTGTCTGGTAAAATTAATTCGATTAATTAAGTGCGAAATGGATGATCGAGCAATTAGATTATATGCCATCATCGTAGAAGCCGATGACTATCAAAGAACCTATAAATTTTTTGAAAAACTGTCTAGCAAAACTTTTAATCATTCAAAACAGATTCTTTCTGTTGTTAAACAAAGAAGTTCTGAGGATACGGATAAAAAAGTTGCCTTACCTCAGCCGAGCCAGTTAATGAATGCAACTAAAGAAATAACGATTGAAAGCTTGGGTGAAGCGCAAGTGGAATCTAATTATACTGCTAATGGAAATAGAGAACTCGAGCTTAATGAAGATTTGCTCAACAACCAAGAACCATTAAACGTTGAAAAAAAATTGATAGAAGAAGAGATCTTCATTGAGGCTTCTTTAAATAATCGTTCTAATAATTCGGGTTTGCCTGATATGACTTTACTACAAGACTATGAAGCTTGGAATTTTGAATTTGAAAAATGGAAAAACGATAAAAATGCTCAACTATACAAGCTTTTTCATATTATTGAAAATTGTTCGAAAACAGTTTTAATGAGTAGCGCAAATGCATTTTTAAAATATTTGTCTTTACATCAGAATGATCTTATTGAAAAAAATGACGAACTAAACAAACGTAAAAATCAAATAAGTTCTTTTTTTAACGATCCGGCTAAAAATAAACTATTTATAAGTTATTTGACTCAATACTTAAACTGGTTCGACGAAATCTTTCAGCGGATTATCGTTTGTAGGACACTGATTTTGCAGAATGAGCAAAATCCTGAAATTCAAGAATCTCCTCGTTTACCTAGTTCCTTCGCTAACAATAGAGCAGAGTTTAATAATTTATTAACTTTTTATTTAGGGGCTACTGATAAATACAATAAGTTTCGAGATAATTTAATTAATGAAGAAAAAGAATTAAATAATTTGAATCGAAATTTTATTAAACAAATACTTAGCCTAGGATCGCTTGATGAAATGGAAGAAGATAATGTATTATCTGGCTTCAGTAAACAATTAGATAGGGTCAATCAATTAAAACTAGCAATAGAACAAGAATTTGAAACTAAACAGAAAATCAAAGAGAAATTATCGTTGATTGCAAGCCCTGAAATTGTTAAGTTTTATTTAAGTCGTATTGATCCATGCGATGCAGACAGCTTAAAAACTGTAGGATCGGATTTGTTTCCCCCACAATTTCCTGCAATAGCAAGTTGTGGTCCGTCTACATTTTATTATTTGCCTCCATCTGCTCTTGGTCCCATTGATGGAGCTCAGTCATACAGTCAAATATTTTACACGATGTAATTATTTTTCCCCTAGCGTAATGACAATCATTTTTTTTGGTTTAATCCTTTGGAATGCCTGCTTAATTTGCCCTAAATTTACAGAATTAATATTTTGTTGGTAGGTGTCTAAGTAATTCAATGGTAATTGATAAAAACCTATCTTTTCTGTAGCCGCTAAAATGCCTTCATTACTAGTGATCGAAAGTGGAAAGCTGCCGACAAGAGCTCGTTTGGCTTCTTGCAAATTTTGCGAAGTGGGACCTTTAACAAGAAAGTTTTTTAAAGTTTGTTCAGTCAAAGAAAGTGCTTTAGCCGCTTGATCGCAGCGTGTTTGTAGCACAATTAAGAAAGGGCCAGCGGCTTGTAATGGCTTGAATCCACTATTTATGCCATAACATAAACCTCGTTTATTTCTAACCTCATTAAAAAGTTTTGAGGTAAGTATGCCACCACCTAAAATTTGGTTACCGACAACCAGTGGAAAATAGTCAGGATCTTTTATAGCAATACCGATTTGACCTAAAAAAATAGTTGTTTGTTTGGATGGATAAAGAACTTTTATGATGTGACTTTTTAAGTGAGGAGATAAAGGTGCATTGACAGGGATAGAGGCTTTTCCTTGTGCCAACGCACCTGAAAGTTGTTCGGCAATATTCATTGCTTTTGCTTTAGTTACATTTCCTACGATAGCGATGACGCCATTTTTTGCAACATAATGGCGATGGTAAAATTTTAATAATTTTTCTTGGGATATTTGCTTAATATTTGTTGTAGTTCCTAATATAGGTGAGGCATAAGGATGAAGACCATATAAAGCTTGGTAGAAGATTTTAGCGGCAATAGCACTCGGTGTTTGCGCTTCTTGTTGTAGAGAGATTAGAATTTGTTTTTTAATCCTATTGATAGCCGTTTTAGGGAAAGTCGCATCCTTAAGTAAGCCAGAAAAAGTGCTTAATGCTGAGTTGAAGAATTGTGGAGCGCTGAGTGAGCGTAGATTTAAGACGGTCATATCTTGGTTAACACCTGCATTATAATGAGCTCCGACGGCTTCAAATCGGTTAGCAATTTGATCAGCATTTAAATTTTGAGTCCCCTGGTCTAACATTTGTGCAGTAAATTGAGCAATCCCTGGTGAATCATGATCTTGAGCAGAGCCAGCATGAAATAAGACACCGATATCTATAATAGGTAGTTCTTTTTTAGCAACGAAATAAACCGGCATACCATTTTTTGTAGACCAGTGTTCAATTTTTAGAATAACGTGTGGGGTTTCTGCTTGCGTAGTGCCAATAATAAATATCGATAAAAAAGTCAAAAAATAAAAGTAAAATTTAATGCGCATGTATCGATCCTATCATTGATAAAGAATTGGGATTACTTGAGTTGATGGGTAAAGGCAGTAAGTAAGCGATAGTCAAATGAGAAGCGAGCAAATATTTATTGGCAACAGTTTGTATTTGACGTGGTGTAATAGCGTTAATATGTTTTAAGTAATCTCGTTCTATTTGCCAGGGCAAGTTAATTGCAGCTAAACTTCCAAGTTCATACGCTTGTGCAGTTATAGAATCTTCTCGATATATTTTGTCAGCAGCTATTTGGGCTTTTGCGCGTTTCAATTCTTCACTATTAACACTAAAAGTTTGTAACTGTTTGATTTGCTTTAATAAACTTAATTCAAGTTCTGATAAAGTATGTCCAGTCGTTGGTGTGGCTTGCAACAAAAATAAATTATTTAGACGACTGACAGGGTTATAAAATGCGTTAGCATTGGCAGCTATTTGTTGCCCTCTAATAAGATTTTTCGCAAAACGAGCACTATTACCACCTGATAATAAGGTTGTAATAAGATCTAAAACGTAAGGATCTTGACTATTTAAACCTTCCTTAATGACTGGCACTGGATAAGCCATGACAAGCCAAGCTAACTGAGCAGGGGTTTGTATGATGAGGCGCTTTTCTCCTAATGGGGGAATAGCTTTTTCTGGTTTTATTTTCGGGAGAGGGAGGGGTTTTAAATTAGAAAAATAAGCTTGTGCTAATTGATAAACTTGGTTGGGTTTTACATCTCCTACGACAACTAGTATGGCATTATTAGGTGCATACCAGGTTTCATACCATTTTCGTAAATCTTCAACGGTCATATTTTGTAGATCGCTTTTCCAGCCGATGACAGGATGATGATAAGAGCTTGCAACAAAAGCGGCAGCATTAAGACGTTCTAATAAAATTTCTTGGGGATTATCATCGACACGCATACGTCTTTCTTCCATTACAACCTGAATTTCTTTAAGAAAATCTTGTGGGCGTAATGATAAATTGCGCATTCTATCGGCTTCTAATTCAAAACTAATCGCTAATTTGTCAGCAGAAAATTTTTGATAATATGCAGTAAAATCTGAATCGGTGAAGGCATTTTGTTCTCCTCCATTTTCCGAGACAATTTTTTCTAGCATACCCGGTCCAAATTTTTTGGTTCCGCGAAACATCATATGTTCTAAAGCATGTGAAATACCAGTTATTCCATTAGGTTCATAACTGCTTCCAACTTTATACCAGATCTCTGAAATAACTACAGGGGCTCGATGATCCTCTTTAACTAGCAAAGTTATTCCATTTTTTAAGTGATATTCATGTACATCCTCTGCCAAGCTTAACGGAGATAAAAATATTAAACCTAAATAAACTAAAATTTTTTTAAAAAACATCGATTAATTTCCTAGAGAACTATGTTGCTCGTGTTCCTGATTTTCATGCCTGCCTAAGCTATATAGGGCTTACCTAACATGAGGACGAGTGGTTTCCTCTTGAGAATATCCGTACAAGACGAAGTATTTCAAGCGGCTTGTTTGAATTTAATAAATATGGTAACAATTATTAGCATTATTTGACATCACTTTATGGGGCTTTCATAATCATTAGATTATTTCTTAATTTAAAAAGTCTGGGCCTGATTTCTATTTAATCGCAGGTAAAACGAGGTTACTTTTATGTCAAAGACAAAAAAAAATACAGTTTTTCAATTCGAAAAAGGTTTAGAAGAGCTTGAAAAAATTGTTGAACAAATGGAGTGCGGTAACTCGACGTTAGAAGCTTCTCTTGAGCAATTTAGCCGAGCGGTGAGCTTATTAAAAGACTGTCAATTGACTTTAAAAAAAGCTGAGCAACGCGTGCAAATTTTAGTAAATACAGATACCAACCAGAAAAAGGAACTGTTACCTTTTCAAGCAGAAGAATTAGTCTAGTGAGCATAGAGCCTAACTTTGTAAGCTATCAGGAACGGGTTAATGGATTATTGACGCATTGTTTGTCAAATCCTCCTCCACTATCAAAACCCTTATACGATGCGATGTATTATGGAGTTTTAAAAGGTGGGAAACGTTTAAGACCTTTATTTGTTTATACGTTAGGAATGGCTTTAGGATTATCGTTGCAGGATTTAGATCATACCGCTTGTGCAATTGAATTGATTCATGCTTATTCATTAATTCATGATGATCTGCCTAGTATGGACAATGATGATTGGCGACGTGGAGAGCCTAGCTGCCATAAACAATTTGGTGAGGCTATGGCTTTGTTGGCAGGCGATGCGTTACAAGCATTAGCTTTTGATGTGCTTCTTAAGGCGCCATTCCAATCACCTAAAATCGTAAAAATGCTTAGTGTGTTGGCAAAAGCAATAGGATCATGGGGAATGGTGGCTGGGCAAGCAATGGATTTTACTGGCTCAAGCGGTGTCAATAAATCGGATGCTGAAAACATTCATTCTTTAAAAACGGGAGCATTATTCGGAGCCACTTTTCAGTTACCCGCCATAATCGCTAACCTGCCTCAGGATGATTTTTTAACCCTAACGAAAGTGGGTAATAGAATAGGTTTGGCTTTCCAAATTCAAGATGATATCTGCGATAATGAAAATATTCATTTTTGGAAGGACCCCCTCGAGAGAGAAAACCATCTAAAAGGACTTAAAGACCAAATTTTAGCTGATTTAGTTTCTATTTTACCTTCCTGCAGAGAAAAAAATTCCTCTCTTATCCAGTTGATAAAGATTTTGTTTATTGATAAAACGATTGACAATAACTATCGACTTGATAGAAAAAAATCATTTCTTTAATAGAGATGAGGCTGTTATAATCGGCTAGTAGCTTCAAATAGCTAGATGTACACAGTAAATAACGGATTTATTGCTTACCTAATTCTTCCTAGAAGCTGCTATCAACTAGATGCTTGCGAAAACTAAATTGTAGGCATTCTCACTAAATGAAATGAGAGGAAAATAACGATATGTCAATGCTGAAAGTAGGTGATAAATTACCTGAATTTAAACTCACAGCTACCGTTGATATTGATATCAACAAGGCTTTTACTGAGATTACTCATGCTTCTTACCCTGGTAAGTGGCTAGTACTGTTTTTCTGGCCTAAAGATTTCACCTTTGTATGCCCTACTGAAATAGTGGCATTTAACGATCTCAATGCTAAATTTAAAGAGAGTAATGCTGTATTATTAGGGGGTAGCACGGATAATGAATTTGTGCACCGTGCTTGGCGACAGTATAACGATGAATTACGGGATCTTTCATTCCCTATGTTGAGTGATATTAAACGTGAATTATGCAGTAATTTAGGGGTATTAGATAACGATGCAGGTGTTGCACAACGAGCAACGTTTATTATCGATCCAGAAGGTATTATTCGTTTTAATATGGTGACAGATTTGAGCGTTGGACGTAATCCTGAAGAAGTGCTACGTATACTTCATGCTTTACAAGATGGAGGACTCTGTCCTTGTAATTGGCAAAAAGGTCAACGTACTATTAACCTTACTGAAGTTACTTAATTTTACAAAATTAGTTTAACAAATAAACCCGCTTCATTAGCGGGTTTTTTATGTCAAAGATAGATGTAATTGGTATAGTGAAATGATGGACTTTCTCCTATAATCTACCTAATGTGTTATTTAAATTTCTTTGAGATAGAATGAAAAAACTGACTCCAGAAGAAGCGAGGGTTATTTTATTAAAAGGTACCGAGTCTGCGTATTCAGGAAAATATTATCGATTTAATGAAAAAGGAGATTACACCTGTAAACAATGTGGGACATTGCTCTATCATTCATCAGCTAAATTTGATTCTGGATGTGGTTGGCCCAGTTTTGATGATGAAATATCGGGTGCAATTAAACGGATACCGGATTCTGATGGTCATCGTACTGAAATTACTTGTGCGAAGTGTGGAGCGCATCTTGGCCATGTTTTTCTTGGCGAAAGATTGACACCTAAAAATATTCGACATTGTGTTAACTCTATATCTTTAGAATTTATTCCTGAAAATGCAAGTAAAAAGGAGAAAAAATGAAAGATAAAGCTAACCCAAAGACCGAAATAGCTATTTTTGCCGGAGGATGTTTTTGGGGCGTAGAACATTTAATGAAACAACTCCCAGGAGCTATTTCAGTAACGTCTGGATATATTGGCGGTAATACGTCTAACCCGACTTATGAAGAAGTGTGTAATGAAAATACCGGTCATGTTGAGGCAGTGGAAATTATTTTTGATCCTAGCAAAGTAAGTTATGAAACTTTAGCTAAACGGTTTTTTGAAATTCATGACCCCGAACAATTAAACCAACAAGGTCCCGATAAAGGTCCGCAATATCGTTCTGAAATTTTTTATACGACGCCTGAACAAAAGGAAATTGCTTTAAAACTGATTAGTATTTTAAAAGGCAAGGGCTTTAAAATTGTTACTAAAGTGACACCGGCAACAAAATTCTGGAAAGCAGAAGATTATCACCAAAACTATTATGAGAAAACTAAAAAAAAACCTTACTGCCATACCTATGTTAAAAAATTTTTATAGTTAGTTTTGACTTAACGAAAAAAGTAGTTAAGTCTCGAATTTTCATATTATCTTTTTTGCTTAGTATTAAGGACTCTGCACACTTTTTTGAATAGACTATATTTCTTATCAATTTATTTTGAAAGGCATATCGATGATTTTTTTCTAAAGAATTCAAATTTATCATTGTTTTCTTTGGCAAAAAATTTAAATTTTAAGGAAGGAGCTTCATTTGAAAAATTTGAGAACAAGAGTCTTGGTATTTTCATTAAATTAAATCCCATTTTTAATTGAGTGGATATAGTTTCTATAGCCTGTATATTTCGCCAAAATAAGGAATGGTTTTCTTCTTTAAAACTATATTTGTATGTCCATAAGCCAAGCTGATTTAATTTATCGTAAAAAACTTCGCTATCACTTCTAAAGCGGTCATATTCTCCAAATAAAAAATAAGTTGGAGGCAAACTAATAAGGGAATTTGACCAAAAAGGGGATATTTCTGGGGCATAATAGGCATTAAAATTATTTTGCAAGTAAAGTTCTATAAACCAATCGACTAAAGAATTTGGAAAGCTATCTTTATTTTCCAATTTAACGTATTTTTTCAAGCTTCGTGATAAATCTAATATAGGAGAAATTAATATTTGCAAAGCAACAGGAAGTTTGTCTTTTTTAGCTTGAATAGTCATTAAAGCAGCTAAATTTCCTCCTGAGCTATAGCCAGAAATAGCAATTTTGTTTACATCAATTTGCATGAAATTAGCATGAAAAATGATTGATTTATAGGCAGCATACACATCATTAAATGGTCGTGGAAAAGGATTTTCTGGAGCTAAGTGGTGATCTAAATCAATGACTTGGCAACCTGATTTTTCTGCTATATGACTACAGGTAATATAAGAATAGTATCTTGCAGATGCGTTAAAACCAGTGCCTCTAATATGAAGTAAGGTAGGATAGGGTGGATTTTTTAACTGAGCAGATCTGTAAATAACAAGAAAAAGATCGCTAGTCTCTTTTAATAAAACAGACATAAGTATAATTATTATTTTAACATTTTTTGCAGGAGATCTTTTTTCTCTTTCTTGCATACGTAAAATAAAAGCACGATGCTCAGTAAGTCTTTTTTTATCGTTTTTATATGGCACTATTGTAAGATACTTATTTTTTATACTTTAGTGGCCGTGATTATATAATAATCAATTAATCCTTTTCTATAGGCAATTTTCCAGTTGGTATCCCATATACAAGGATCGTTTTGTCTGACCCATACATCGTATCCTGGCCAAACATACTGACTAATATTTTCTAGCTTTACATTAGTGAATGAATTTTTTTTTAGTAAATGTAAAATATCAGGTAATGAAGCAAATTCTCCATTACAGCTATCTGCTAAAATAGCAGGTTTTGGTAGCAAGTTAAGTAAGTTCACAAAGCAAAGGCTATTTTTTGCGAAAAAAGTAGAAATGACTAGCGTGCCTCCTTGGCATAAAATTCTTTTTAATTCGGGGACAGCATTCGAAGCATTAAAGTGTTGAAAAGCTTCTACCGTATAAATTTTACTAATACTCTCGTCGGACAAAGGGATTGATTCCGCCGCCCCTTGAAGGAATTGAATTTTTTTCTCTTCAACAAGGGAAAAGTGAGTGTTTATTGAATGATCAATATGTTCTTTTAAATAATCTATACCTAATAGAGATTGAACAACATAGAAATTTGAAAAAAGTACACACCCTCCACCATGGCCAGAACCTAATTCTAATACAGTATCCTGTTCTTGAGGATTTAAACGTTTAAAGACTTGATGATACAGTTGTTTATTAGCTTCAATAACGTCTAGGCTAGATATTACATTAGGAACCGTTTCCCAATAGCCAAAATTAATAAAATTTCCTTTAAATAAAATATCTAAATCGGTACCTGAATAAAGATCGGAAAGATTTTTTGGAAGTAACATTTTTTAATTAATATTAATTTAATAATTATCTTTTTATACTAATTAAATTCTTTTAAAATAGCTAGTATATTTTTAGTATTTATTTGGATTTTTAGAATGAAAGATTATCTTATTCAGATGGTGTCGCTAGGAAAAAAAGCAGCAATGAATGCTTATGTGCCCTTATGCAAATTTTCAGTGGGTGCTTGCATTAGAACTAATGAGGGCCAATTATTTCACGGTTGTAACTGGGAAAATAGGGCGACTCCTCTTAGTCAGTGCGCAGAAACCTCAGCGCTTAGTGGGATGCTAACAGCGGGTTATAGAAAAATAAGTGAAATTGTTTTAGTTACTCCTAAATTTGTTTGTACGCCTTGTGGAGCTTGTAGACAGAGATTGCTTGAATTTTCTCATGAAGAAACAAACTTTTATTCATATAATAGAGATGGATTGTTACTTAAATCGATTAAATTAAATAAACTTCTACCAGAGGCATTTACTTGGAGGCCTTAATCTTAGACTGAATAGGTGTACATGATTCTTTAGGAAAAAAAATGATTTCGCCAGAACAAAAAAAAATATCTATTATTGAAGAGAAGGAATTATTTAATATCATTACAAAACAAAAAAAAGAAATAAAAAATCTAAAAGCTAAATACGAAAAGGATATTTTTAC
Source organism: Candidatus Rickettsiella isopodorum (assembly GCF_001881495.1). Lineage (NCBI taxonomy): Bacteria > Pseudomonadati > Pseudomonadota > Gammaproteobacteria > Legionellales > Coxiellaceae > Rickettsiella > Candidatus Rickettsiella isopodorum. The sequence continues at coordinate 40,175 of NZ_LUKY01000029.1, forward strand.
TTTAAATTTTATAGTCCAAAACCTTCCCGGAAGTATTTATTGGAAAAATAAAAATGGATTATATTTGGGAAATAACGATTATGCTAAACGGTTAATGAAAGTCCTTGGATTGGAAACAGACGTTATTGGAAAAACAGATTACGATATTTTCCCAAAAGAAGTAGCGGATGATTTTAAAAGAGCCGATTTAAAAGTTTTATCAGGGAAAAATTTGATCGTCGAAGAAGTGACTACTTTTTCTGATTCTACAGAAATGATTCAATTATCTTCAAAAATACCTCTATTGGATAAAACAAAAAAAATAGTTGGTATTCTAGGCATATCTCTTGATATTACTAAATTAAAAAAAACCGAGTTGGCGTTACAAATTGCTCTGGATAAAGCAAAAGCAGCGAGTCATGCTAAAACTGAATTTTTAGAAAATATGCGACATGATATTCGTACTCCCTTGAGTGGTATTGTGGGTTGCGCCCAAATTATTAAATCGCAAGCGAGTGATCCAGAAAAAGTATCAGAATATGCAGAAGATCTTATTCAATCTAGCGAAGCTTTGTTGAATTTTCTTAATAGGATTTTAGAAGGGATTAAAGTGGCTACTGGAGAAACGTTACTCTTAAAAAAGAAATTTGATTTTAAGAAAAATATTCAAGCTATTCTTAATTTAAACAAGTCACTGGCTGCTAAAAAAAATCTGGAATTAACTTTAGAGATTGATGAAAAAATCCCTCCTTATTTAATAGGAGATCCGATTCGATTACAACGAATTATATTAGAGTTAATGACTAATGCGCTAAGGTTTACACAACAAGGAACTATCAATATTGAAGCAAAAATAAACAAACGCGAAGCACAGCAAGTTGTTATTGAAATAAAAATCACAGATACTGGTATTGGGATACCGGCGGATAAAAAAGAGGATATTTTTACACGGTTTACGCGTTTAACTCCCTCTCATCAAGGTATCTACAAAGGGCTAGGGCTAGGATTATCTATTGTAAAGCAATTTGTTGATGACCTGGAAGGGGAGATCTATGTCGAAAGTCAGTTAAAGCAAGGAACCACCTTTACTTGCCTCCTTCCTTTTAAAGAACCATTGATTATGGATCACATGGGTGTTGAGGATATTACTTTGCCAATTGAAAGTAGAATATATAAGCATATTGCAGAAATTGTGCCAAACATTAGCTTAATAAATCAAGATTTTAATTCTTATCAAAGGAAAGTGTTGTTAGTCGAAGATGACAAATTAGCCGCTAAAATTGCACAAATTATTTTCTTAGAATTAAATTGTGTTATTGATATAGCGCATGACGCGAAGATGGCTTTACAACGAATTCAAAAGCAAGACTATCATCTTGTTTTGATGGATATTGGCTTGCCTGATATGGATGGTATTGCACTAACTCATCGAATTCGTCTACAGCAATGGCAGCGAACAGATATCACTCCAATCATTGGATTAACGGCTCATATTGATATTGAAAATAGACAGCGCTGTTTAGATGCGGGTATGAACACGGTTATATTAAAGCCTTTAAAAAAAGAAACCGCATCAGAATTATTGACAGCCTTTGTGCCAGATGCATGTATTAATCAATCATACTTATTTACTGAGATACGCCCAGTGAGTGGTCCCGTATTAGATGTTGATGCAATGAAAGCACTCTTAAAAAATGAAGGATTGATTAAGGATTGCATTAATTTAATAATCAATGGATTAGAAAAAGAACTCGTTAAACTTCCTGAATTGCATCAAGTCGCTAATTGGCACGCTATACGAGAAATTGCACATAAATTACAAGGCGGAGCTAGTTATTGCGGAGCTAAACGTTTGGAGCAAGCCTGCAAACGAATAGTAGATTATTTGCGAGAAAATGGTCCAGCTAGACACGTTAATGCGCTTTATCAACAATTACTTCAAGAAATGCAAGCTGCAAAAACGGTTTATAAAGATTATCTTAAATAAGAGGATTATCTAAAAACTTTAGAGATTAGGACTTTTCCCATTTCTATATTCAATGAAGTTAAATCATCAAAAACTATTCATTTTTTTTAAATTTCGCTTTTTTTACTAGGTTTTTTAGAAATTTTTTATAATTTTTGGAATCCAAAAGTTTTAGATTTAATGTTTTCTTTTTGTTTTTCAACTTTTCGAATAGTTTTATTTAATTTTTTATTGTAAGAAGAGGGTACGACCGGGTTTTTTAAAGATTTCCGAGCAATCAGATCAAAAAGCATGAGTGTGCTATGAAGATTCGGTGGCGCTATAGACGAAGGGACAGTGTGCTGATTCGATTTTTTCGGTCTCGATTCATTTGGTTGGTAGGTTAGTTTTGGAGATAGCGATAGTGCTTTCGTCGTCGATTTAAAACTTTCTTGATGAGGTAAAAATTTGGGCGTTACTAAAAAATTTCTTTTTTTATCAGAGTTTAGGTCGTTAAAAAAGGTTTTCTTTAGCTTAGTAGTTTCTGGTTTAGAAAAAGCGGGTGTTCGAAACTGATTTTTGGTGGGGGATTTGGCTAACGTTTTCGAATTATTTTGAGCCGAATAGTTCGGCATAGTTCGCCGATAAAAATTCCCCTCATTTTTATGTTGAACAGAGTCATTCTTTTCAATAAAGGATTTAGCTTTTTCCTTCTGAACAGAGAGAAGCGGATTTGTTTTTTTCTTTTTATTTTTTGTTTGATTGATGTTTTTCTTACCACGATAAGCTTTCATTTCCGAATCGTCATATTTTTTTAAATACTCATCGGCCATTGCTAAGATACGTTTTTTCTCATCAACAGTCCTAGATTGAGGATAGTGAGTCATTTGAGGAAAAAAGGTTTGATCAGTGTGCTGAGATACTTCTTTAGAAAGGGTTGATTTTTGAAGAGTATTGATGGTTCTCTTTTCTTCTCGATGAGCTTGGCGCTTACGGCGCAATATCTGCGGTGGCAACTTCTTCTGGTTCTGCATTCCTACCGTATTTAAAAAGGCATGGGCTATTATGTCGCTCACATTAGGAGAATTAGAAGAAAATAGTTGAGATAAATAAGAAAAATGAGTCGCATGCTTAATTTCTTTTTGATAATCCTGAGGATGAATTTCGTAGTCAAAAAATTTAAATGTCGCGGATAATATCTTTTTTTTCATTTCGGGCATTTGATAAAATTGGCAACAGATAATCGTGCAGTAATCCATAGAAGATGGAAAGGCATTCGTCAGAATAAGATTCATTTCATCACGAAAAAATGCAAAATTTCCTATGTTTTTCAATATAAGAATTTCTGATTTTTCTTCTAAATCTTGATGAGTCAGGAGGATAATCTTCTTATCATCAGTAAACATTAAAGGCGCTGCAGTCAAAGTCCAAACGTCATCCTCTAGGGCGACTATATTTCTAGAGACAGAATCCAAAACAATATCAAGTTTTTGATACCAATTACTATTATCAAGCAGTGCATTTTTTAATTGGATAGTTACCCAAGGCCAGAAACAAGTGGAGTCATAAAAATAAGGATAAATCGGAGAATAAACCGAATTACTTAATGTTAAGATTAAATCGTTTGCAGAGGGAAATACATGTGAAGAGATAACAGCCTTGGGATAGATTTGTTTATATTCCTTTATTATTTCGCGTAAATCTAACGTATCTATTAGCTCGATTAAGTCATTTGAATCTCTTTCTGAAGTATCGTATAAGATGACTTTAGGGAGTGGAAACTTAGTGTTCTTCCCCGGTAAAATAATATAAACATTTTCACCGCCATTACCTACTAAATGACTTTCATGCAAGCCGTTGATATAAAAAAGTTCATGTTTTTTTTGTCGCCCTATGGAGAGGGTGAGATTGTTTACTAATTGAATAGAGATAGTTTTTTCTAAACGATTCGCTATTTCGCTAAATAAACTAATTTTTTCGTCCATTGTTTTATTATTAGAGGTTATTTCTTGTCCATATAAATGCTCATTATGGATTAATTTTATTTCAATATCTTGAAAAAAATAAGCTATATTGTTTGAAAGATTCGCTGTATTCTTTGTTTGATTACTGCTTGAGGTAATCCGGTTTGAAATAGTAATAGCAAATAGTTTTCTATCTGTATTTTCAGAAGTGAGCACAGAAATATGTAGCGTATTATTTTTTACCGTCATTGCCTCTAGATTCTCTAAAGGATATTCAAAAAAGAATTGATGCTGAAGGGTTTCTTTAAAATAGTAAATCCACGATTCACCTACCTCGTCTGAGGGAATTCTATACTCGATAGAATCGGTTGTTGCGTCCGATAAAAATGTGATGAGTGTATTGTTTCTTAATACAAACTTCAGATTTTTATAAGAGTGATTAGTGATAAAAAAATTATCGGGATGGGTTTGATTTTTCCCCCCATAACCATCGATAAAGCAAACCGATTGATCCAGATAAAAAATATCGGATTCATTCTTTCGTCCGTAAATTTGATCAATTTGATCGATTTGAACGCGTATCTCATCAGAAGAGCAAAAAGGTGGAATCTGCTGCAATAAACTCTTATTTTTTCCGCATAAGAATCCATCCGTGTCAAGTAGCAAATAATCACTGTTTTCAGGATAAAAATTATCGAGAACCAGTATATCGGATCCCTTGCCGCCTTGTAGTTGGCCTGTAATCGAATTTCCTTGTAAATTAAATACATTGCCATTATCCCCACCGACGTACCATTTTTTACCGTTTTGTACAATGAATAATGTGGGTGAATGAGAAAAAGCAATGACTTCGTCCTCTCCTTCTCCTAAATCGACTAAAGTCCCATTACCCGTTCTGTTTAACGTGTAGCTTACGCCTAAGGCCTTATGACATAAATAATACTTCATCTTTATAGCTTCATTAAGCGCTTCATAAGGAGGTGGAGAGGCGGATAAACAAACTAAATTACCCTCAGCAGGTTCGTCAGGGTTATTATCGTCCGGTGTAAAATTTATTTTTTCATTTAAAAAAACTTTACGAATCTTGCATAAATCGGCTTCAAAGTGAAAAGAAGGAAAAATAGACCACTGAATATCCGTATTATTTTTTAAAAGATTAATCGCATTTTCTACCAATTGCCCATTATTTGCTTTAAGCTGTAAGTACTCTAAAGGCGCTTGATGAAGCGTAGCCAATAAAAACTCAAAAGATTTTTCACCCCTAGAAAGATGAACATATTTTTCAATGGCTTCCACTTGTTGTTTGGCCGCATATCCTTCAGCGCCTAGCCAAACGAGTAACGCAATGCCTTCTCCTAGAGGGCCTGTGAAGGCCGATAGGCCAGTAATAAATCCAAGAAATTCAGCGCCCTCGATAGTGGCTTCGATGCCATCAACAGCTACGATAAGACTATTTGAAGTTAAACTCGGAAGAACAGTTTCATCTCCCATTCTATAGAGTTGTATTTCATTTTTAAGATTGTAAGCAAAAAAAATTGACGTGGCTTTGGAAACAAAAGGCGAAGCAACTTGCATGGCTTTCCCTAACAATTTTCTTTTACCCATGGATAATACGTCTTCATTAAAGAGAATAGTGAGCACTTTTTTGTTTTCCAAGCCTAAATTCTTTTCAAGTAAACTGGCATCGGAGGCTAAGTTTTTTCCTTGAGCGAACAGACTATTGGATAGACTTCCAAAAAATAGACTGCTAGTCATTAATCCGAAATTAATGGCCACTTCATCAAAATGACCTTGAAGCAAAGCCGATAAGGTATCTTTGGTCATAAGTGCTGAGCTTATATAGCGGGATACCTGTTCTATTTTTTTAAAATGAGCTTTAATACGTGAATTACTGATTTCTTTAATTCTATCTTGATCTGGCTCTGATAAGGCACAAACACTCCTCTTTAAACTATGGGATGGACAGCTATCGTAATTGGAAAGCTGATTGCCAAATATTTTCATCTTTAATTCATAAAGAAGTTTTATTGCTTGTTTTTGATTTGCTTTTTTTGAAGGAATCGTTGAATAGCGCTTCATCTTCAAAAGAGGATTTTTCATATTATAAAAATGATCCAAAATGTACTTAATATTTTCCTTAGACAGGATTTCTATCTGCCATTTTTTTTCAATATAGTTAAATATTTCAGACAAATTAAAAAATGAGCCTAATTTGATATAATAAGCTACCGCATCGCCTAAAAACCTAAGGAATTTTTCTTTGGGGTACTTGAGATAGGCCAAATCAATAAAATAATGGCAATATTTTACATTCTGCAAAAGCAGATTATCAAAAAATGTTTTTTCTGGATGGGAATACATCACTTTAGATATTAACTCTGTGTGCTCAGACATATAGAGAAGAAAATGAAGATAATGAAAAACACTTTCTTCATCTTTTTTGAAAGTAAAATGCCAAAGCCAAAGTAAGTGTTGGGTTTTTTCGACTATTTCTTTAAATTTTGGTTGATTTTGTTCGAGATCAATCCGTATGATTTGTTGAACTAATCGATGAATCGTATACTTACCCTCATTTTCCAAATTAATCATGGAATAACTGCTCAGCAAATGCATAATGGTATCTAAGTCATCAATTGTTAGCTCGCGATTGATATGATTGAAATAATAAAATTTTTTACTTGTAATAATATCTGGGTATAAATAACCCATAATATTTAAAATTTCTATTGCATGGTTGCCCAGTGGATCTGCTTTAATTTTATCTAGCGTAATGAGCCAGGTTGTAAAAACTGTCTCTAAATAGGGGTCATTGGAATAATGTGAGAAATCAAAATTTAATAATTCTTTGGTTTTTTCTTTATAGAGTTCGATGTAATGAGAAAGAGAAAAACTAGTATCGGTGTTTCTTCTCAGTTTGATATAAGCGAGTGCTTGTTGTAATGCTAAAGGTAGGCCTTGAAGCAATTGATGTAATTCCTTTATTCTTTCATACGGAATATTATCACCTAAATCCAATGATTTTTTAATGAGTTCTTTGGTTTCTAGTTCCGAGAAAACATTCAGTGTCATAATAGTGGCAATATTACTCCAATTACTATAGCGTGAAGTGATTAACAAACTCGGTTTATTGCCAAGCATAGACTTAGGTAAATAAGCTTCTATGGCACGGTAATTCTCAACATTATCAAAAATAAATAGACTTTTTCGGTCCGAAAAATACTCATAAACCTCTTCTACAATCTTTTCCAGCATTTTTTCTTGGTTATAAGAGTCCTTAGTTATAATTTGTAACTTTGCAGTTAGTTTGTTGAAAGAATACGCTATATTTTCCTTAGTTTCTGCATTAATCCATAAAACATTATGATCGTAATTTTGCGCATAAAGCTCAGCATAGCGTAATGCTAATTGAGTTTTACCTATTCCCCCTAAACCATTAATTGATAATTGGGAACCGGAAGTTTGTGATGACTCGCTATCCGGTGGACTTAAGACCCCCGGAATGGGAGAAATAGATAACATAGACCAAGAAGGTACGATGGCGGTTGTTCTTTCTGAGATTAAGGTACGATGCAATCTCTCAAGTACTTGAATTCTTCCACTGAAGTTTTTAACTGGCTTTCTTAAGTCGAAATAAATAGGTTTTTTACTTAAAGGTTCTCTATTCAAAATGTGAGGGGGGTATCGATTCGCAATTTTATCTAGAATACGTCGTGCTTCGACTGGATTCGTTTCTTTATGTAAAACATAACGATATCCTTTTGAAATAAAATGAAAAATGCTTTTTTCCTGGAGAAATTGGTTTTCTGTATACTTATTTTTTAAGTTTTCTTTCAATTCTCCATTTTCTTCCTGTTCCCAATCTAATAGTCGACGATAACCATATGCGTTGTTAGATGCAGGTTTGAAAGCATAAAATTTATGAGATTGGCCCTTTTTGTCGAGATCAACTAAACCTATTTTTTCAAATAAATTGGCGGTATTAATAGCTTTTTCGTTGTTATCTTGTATGGTATATCCTGAAACGCGTAGTCGAGCTCGTTTAACGTTAGGATCAAAAAATTTTTCTGATGGCCCTTGTAACACACTTTTTTCTATCAGTTCCTTGGAAATAATCTTATCTAAGTTGGAATATTTATCTATAGCGTTGAACAGCCGTCCTACAGCATCCTCTGCTAATTTTTCCATCGCAACCTTACTGCCGGCCTTATCGGTTACTGCTACAAACTGACTTTCAAAACTTTGGAAGATATCAACCGCCGACTCAGATAAAATAGAGTTTAAATAATCTGACTGAATTTCAGAAAAAATTTTGGTAATTTTTTGGGCTTTATCTTTAGAGGGGTAAAATTTACCGCTAATCATTCTCAGCGAAGCCACCAATGAAGGAATTGAACCCACAAGGCTTTGAGAAATACCTATCCCTAATAACGCACCGCTTAACCCTGTTTTTAATTCAGTTTTCAGGCTTTCCTCTGTTAAGCTTTCTCCTTTGGCTAACAAATGATAGGCACCCAGTTTTTTTACAAAAGCACTCATAAAAGTTTCGACAAAAGTCTCTAATAAAATCGTTACTTTTTCTTTTTCATCGTTAAATGCTTTAAATCGTTTAAGATCAGGTTCAATGTTAGTGGGTAACGCTTCTTTGATAGTAAGGTCTTGCGAAAACAGCGGATGCCGTTCACGCCAAACAGAATCAGCACGAAGTTTTTCAGCAAAATATTCCCTTCTTGTATCAAAATATTCTTTACTGCGTGATCGTTTCAATTTATTAATTATCCAGTGTATGGATTGATCCTGGTCAATCATCTGATTCAGATCAGCGGCATTTTCGAGCGCCCATAAACCGCAATTGGAGTTATCTTTTTGTTGAATAAATCCAGGACTTAAATTTATTAATGGTTGTATTAAAAATCGATTAAATAGCAGTTGAAAATATCTTGATGGAATGGGATTATTTTTTGAATCTGTATAATAGCCCACATACTGATCATTTTTATAAGAAATAGCCAATGTCACCCAATGTAAATTTTCTAAATTAATAATTAAAGTAAGACGAGACTCAGTGAATTGATTAGCTTTAACTTTTAATTGAAATGACTCTAAGGTAATTTGCAATTGTGACATGGAGCCTAATATTTCAAATTCAGCATTGCTCTCTCCATGGTAATTGTTATATTCTAAGCGAGCGATCTCAGCGATATCCTCTTGGCTTAACCAATAGCTATACTGGTTTTTTACTGTTGCTTCCACAAGCGTTTTATCATCGCCTGCTCGCTTAATGCGAGAGTTTAAGAGATTGTGAATTAAACTATTATTAAAATGATTTTTTTTGATAGTGGCTGATGAATAGAATACGTTGCTTTTACTATGAATAAGTAAAGGCTCTCTAGCAGTTAGGTTAAATATCTCATGACTTGAGATATTTAACACATTTTGATCATGAAGCGGCGGATGTCCATTTTTTTTTATTTGCATTATTATATTTCCTTTTTTAATTTAACGATCCTATTTATAGTTACTCAGACGCTCTAAATAATTAGTACGAAAGCCTTGGCTAATTAATTTACTGAAGTCTGATGGTGGTGTCGATACCTTTTTGGAAGAAGTTGTGTCAGTATTTACTTATTTTTTATTCTGATTGTTGGTGAAAATTTAATATATAAATTTAAATTTTTGAAGTTCTAAAATACAAAAAATCCGCATTATTTAGTATCGCAGCCAATCTACTGAAAAAAATTATTAATTATTTCGCAATTGACTGTATTTTGTTTAGAAAGAGAAAAGTTATTGGGGCTAAGTCTTTGATTTAATTGGTGCCAACGAGACGAATCGAACGTCCGACCTACTGATTACGAATCAGTTGCTCTACCGACTGAGCTACGTTGGCAATATTCTAAAAAAAGCCAAATTGTAGTCAATTTCAGTGTGATTAGCAATTTCATCTTTAAGCTATTCATAATATTGGCTAAAGTAAATTTCTCTCTAGACGTAGGATCTGTATATCTATTGAATCTACAGGAAGTTTTTTTAAAGATTCCTAATCGTATAATTGACCTTGTTGTAGGATTGGCGTGCCTCAAGAAAGCAAAAAACTGAGTCCAATGATTAACTTTATGATCTTAATACCTATCAATTAGATTAAAGAGAATTATGAAAAGAATTTCAGCTTTTTATCTTGGGGCAGGTTAATTTTTCCCAATGACTCAATAAATTAAATCTTTTTTAATAGAGTGGGCACTGGTTTAAACAAGTATGGCTTGTTAAACTAGGGTATCTATTTTATAAGGCGTAGTTTATGTATTTAATCAAAGGAAAGCAAAAGGGTCTAACTTTACTTGAGCTCATGATAGTTATTGCGATTATTGGTATTTTAGCTGCAATAGCCATACCCAGTTATCAGAATTATAGTAATCGAGCTAAGTTTGCTGAAATTATTCAAGCGACTGCGCCGTTTAAGTTGGCAATTACTACCTGCGTGCATGAGCATGATAATTTAGTTGCTTGTGGCACACCCGGTCAAAATGGAATTCCAGATAATTTTAAATCAGAAAATCAAACTAAAGGCTATGTTGCGACGGTTGAAGTGGGTAAGAGCGCACAGATTATTGCTACCTCTCAGAGAATTCGTATTAATAAAATTGATCATTTTACATATATTTTAACACCTATTGATCAAACAGATGGTCAATTACGCTGGGACGTCAGTGGAACTTGTATACAGGCAGGCCTATGTAAGGCAGAGTAATTAGATGCTTACTCTGATAAGGGGTAAGTGACTTCATAATCAATCAAATAGGCTATACAATCCTAGAGTTTAGTTTCTTTTCAGTTTTGACTATATTGTAGGTTCTTTAAGCATGTTATTCTAAGCCTATTTAAATTTAAGACTAAACAGAGCCTCTATTGAGGTTAGATAACATGACTGACTATAAAAATACCTTAAATCTTCCTCACACTAAATTTCCAATGAAGGCCAATTTGCCGCAGGCAGAGCCAGCTATTTTAAAGCAGTGGGAATCTTTATCGCTTTATAAAAAATTACGCGAAAAAAATCATGGCAAGGCCAAATATATTCTTCACGATGGTCCCCCTTATGCGAATGGCCACATTCATATTGGGCATGCGGTGAATAAAATTTTAAAAGACATGGTTCTGAAAGCAAAGACCATGAGTGGTTTCGATGCTCCTTTTGTTCCAGGTTGGGATTGTCATGGGCTACCTATCGAGCTAAACGTTGAAAAAAAACTTGGCCAAGTCGGTAGTAAATTAACAGCAAAAGCTTTTCGGCAGGCTTGTCGTGAATATGCAAGCCAACAAATATCGATTCAACGCGAGGAATTTAAGCGGTTAGGTGTGCTTGGCGATTGGGATCATCCTTACTTGACTATGAACTTTCAATTCGAAGCGAATATTATTCGCGCATTAGGCCAAATTATTAGCCGAGGGCATCTGCAACAAGGATTTAAACCCGTGCATTGGTGCGTCAATTGTGGATCCGCTTTGGCAGAGGCCGAGGTCGAATATGCGGATAAAATTTCACCTGCAATTGATGTACGGTTTAGCGTGATTGATGAGAGTGATTTTTTAAGTCGAATACCTGCTGACGCAGGTTATGGACCTATAGTAATCCCCATATGGACCACAACACCTTGGGCTCTACCCGCTAATGAAGCAGTTACTTTAAATCCAGATATTGAATATGTTTTGGTGCAAACTGAGAGTGAACGTTTATTAATTGCTGAGTCTTTATTAGTAAGCTGTATACAGCGTTACCAAGTAACGGATTATAAACATTTAGGTAGCGCGACAGGACAAGTTTTTGAAGGAGTTATACTGCAACATCCTTTTTATCATCGACAAATACCCGTTATTTTAGGTGAACATGTTACTACAGAAGCAGGTACGGGCGCGGTACAGACTGCGCCCGCACATGGTGTTGAAGATTATAATGTTGCTCAACACTATGGATTGCCATTAATTAATCCAGTTGGTGGCAATGGCTGTTTTTTACCGGGTACTGCTCTATTTGAAGGGGAGCATGTGTTTAAAGTCAACCCTTTAGTGATCGATAAGTTAAGAGAGTCCAAAAATTTATTGAAAGAAGAAAATATTAAGCATAGTTATCCACATTGTTGGCGCCATAAGACTCCTTTAATTTTTCGTGCGACACCTCAATGGTTTATTAGTATGGAACAACAAGCCTTAAAGGAAGATAGTTTAGCCGCTATCAAGCAAGTTACTTGGATTCCACAATGGGGAGAAGCGCGTATTGAATCCATGGTTAGCAATCGGCCCGATTGGTGTATTTCTAGACAACGAAGTTGGGGGGTTCCTATTCCTTTATTTGTACATCGTTACTCTCGTGATTTGCATCCTAATAGTCTTAGCTTGTTAGAACAAATTGCAAATCGTGTGACAGAGATAGGGATAGATGCCTGGTATGATTTAAATCCAGAAGAAATATTAGGTAATGAAGCAAAAGATTATGAAAAATTAACCGATTGTCTAGATGTATGGTTTGACTCAGGCGTCAGTCATTATGCCGTTTTAATGAAAAATCCTGCTTTGGCGTGGCCTGCTGATCTTTATTTAGAAGGTTCTGATCAGCATCGAGGTTGGTTTCAATCTTCTTTATTAACTTCTGTGGCGATGAACGTCCAAGCGCCTTATAAGTCGGTTTTAACACATGGATTTACTGTGGATGAAAAAGGCCACAAAATGTCTAAATCCTTAGGGAATGTGGTTGCACCAGAAAAGGTTATACAAAGTTTAGGAGCGGATATTTTACGTTTATGGATTTCTTCAACCGATTATCGTAAAGAAATAGCTGTTTCTGATGAAATTTTAAAACGTACGGCAGAAGCTTATCGGCGAATTCGAAATACGATTCGTTTTTTATTAGCCAATTTACATGACTTTGATCCAGCGGATGCTGTGCCAACGAGCGACATGTTGTCTTTAGATATTTGGATCTTAGAACGGGCAAAATTATTACAACATGAGATCATCGACGCTTATGAGAATTTTCAATTCCATACCATTTATCAGAAGCTACAACAATTTTGTATTAGCGATTTAGGTGGCTTTTATTTAGATATTATCAAGGATCGTCAATATACGTTACAAAAAGACAGTGTCGCACGACGTTCTGCACAAACGGCACTTTTTTATATTGTTGAAGCAATGGTGCGTTGGTTAGCGCCCATTTTAAGCTTTACGGCAGAAGAAATTTGGCACTATCTTCCAGGGAAACGGGAAGATAGTGTATTTTTAAATGAATGGTATTCCTTATCTTTTTCGTTCGCAGAAGATCCATTACAAACAATTTATCAGCAAACTGATCGACAAACTTACTGGAATAAGCTCATCCAAGTTCGTAATGAAGTTAACAAAGTGATTGAAAAATCACGTATCAGTGGTGAATTAGGTTCTTCATTGGAAGCGGAGGTTGAACTTTATGTCAAGGAAGATTCTCAACTCTATAAAATACTCTCTGCTCTAAAGGATGAGCTTAGATTTGTATTGATAACCTCTGATGTAAAACTATTGATTTCCAAGCCACTCAAACAGGTATTCTTTACTATCAATGCTGAAGAATTAGGAATAAATGTTATTTCTACGGTAGGGAAAAAAACAAAATGTGCTCGTTGTTGGCATCGACGTTCCGATGTAGGAAAAGCCCCCGAGTATCCTGAGATCTGTTTGCGCTGTGTTGAGAATCTTCCCGAAGGGAAAGGAGAACAGCGAATCTATGCTTAAAATCGAATTTCCCCCCCAACCTATTTGACTTATGCAAGAAAAAAAAATATCTCAGTTAGTATGGCTTTGGTTAAGTGCATTCATTATTGCTCTCGATTATTTAAGCAAGTTGTGGATGACACATTGGTTAGATCAGGCTAGCGTCATTCCGGTATTTCCTTGCTTAAACTTTATATTGACGCACAATTTTGGTGCCGCATTTAGTTTTTTAGGTCAAGCGGATGGATGGCAACGATGGTTTTTTTCAGCAATTAGTGGAATTGTTAGTATTTACTTAGTACGCTTGCTTTATCGCGGAGGTTTAAGTAATTGGGTAGCATGCGCGATTGCGTTGATATTAGGTGGAGCGATTGGTAATTTATACGATCGGCTAAGTCTAGGTTACGTCATAGATTTTATTGATTTTTGTATTGGCCATTGGCATTTTGCTACCTTTAATTTGGCTGATACAGCCATTTCTATAGGTGCTGTTATCTGGATCATTGCTAGCTATAAATCCGGAAAAAAATAATGATAGGGTCTACTAAAAATAGGCTTATTAAAAAACCACTGGGTGTGTTTAGTTTAGCCATGATGAATGTCATTGCGGTTGACAGTTTGCGTTCATTACCTATCGCGGCTCAATTTGGTTATGCCTTAATATTTTTTTACTTACTTGCCGCATTGCTGTTTTTTATTCCGACAGCGTTAGTTACTGCTGAATTAGCTACTTCTTGGCCGAGCACAGGGGGTGCGTATATATGGATTCGCACTGCGTTTGGTGTGCGATGGGGTTGGTTTGCGATTTGGCTGCAGTGGATATACAACGTTGTTTGGTATCCAACGATATTGTCTTTTGTAATAGCGGCCTTTGCGTATTTAATTGATCCACAATTGGTACAACATAAACTCTATCTTTTAAGTACGATATTAATTATCTGGTGGCTGGTTACGGCTTTAAGTTGCTTAGGTTTGCGTGTTTCGAGTTGGCTTAGTAGTATCGGCGCTTTAGTAGGTACTTTAATTCCTATGCTTTTTATGATTGTGTTAGCGCTCATTTGGATTAAAAGCTCACGTCCATTAGCGATACATTTTTCCTCGTATTCATTTTTTCCTAGTCTGAGTAATTTTAATAATTTGGCCTTTTTAACGACTATTATTTTTGGTTTAATGGGCTTAGAAATGTCTGCTGTACACGCAGGGGATGTACATAATCCACAGAAAGATTTTCCGCGAGCCTTATTTTGGTCAGCAAGTTTAATATTGATAAGCTTGATATTGGGCTCTTTAGCTATAGCGCTTATTGTTCCAGCAAATCAGCTTAGTATATTGTCGGGTTTAACGGAGGCTTATGTTGCTTTTTTTAGTAGTTATCATTTGTCCTTTTTTATACCGATCACTATTTCTTTAATTATCATAGGAAGTTTGTGCAGTATTTCTACCTGGGTCATAGGTCCTACGCGAGGTTTGCTGATTGCTACATTCGAGAGCCAAATTCCAGGCTTGCACTGGTTGCTTAAAGTTAATCGGTTTGGTGCACCTATAAGCTTATTGCTAGTTCAAGGTGTTCTAGTTTCTCTATTAACGAGTCTTTTTATACTGATTCCTAGTGTCAATGAGACCTATTGGTTATTAAGCGTTATGACGGCACAATTGGCAGTATTATTTTATATTTTTTTGTTTTTAACCGCATTACGTTTGCGATATAAAGAGGCAGGCAGAAATCGTGCCTATCATATTCCAGGAGGCCA
This sequence comes from Candidatus Rickettsiella isopodorum, assembly GCF_001881495.1. Classification (NCBI taxonomy): domain Bacteria; kingdom Pseudomonadati; phylum Pseudomonadota; class Gammaproteobacteria; order Legionellales; family Coxiellaceae; genus Rickettsiella; species Candidatus Rickettsiella isopodorum. The sequence continues at coordinate 55,552 of NZ_LUKY01000029.1, forward strand.
TTGGGGGATTTGGATAGTCTGTGGTGCGGGTTTAGTAGGCTGTTTGATTACATTTATACTCGGATTTTTTCCTCCTAGTGGTATCGAAGTGAGTAATCTACTAAAATTTGATATGATTTTGTTAGGCGGCCTTTTGTTATTTTGTTTGCCAGCTATTATCTGCGCTGGATGGGCTTTAGCTTTAAAAAAGTGAGAATAATAACAAATTTGTTAATAATTAGAAGAGGTTGCTGATGATAAGCGCATTAGAAATTCATGGTGTGCCTATCGAGTGTATTAATCAAGCGGCCATAACTTACCATGTTCCAGCGACTTTAATTCTTTCCGTTTTAGCGATAGAAAATGGGAGGAAAGGTTCGGCTTCGTCTAATCAAAATGGGACTTTCGATTATGGTCCTATGCAAATTAATTCAATTTGGTTATTAAAAATTCGACGATATGGTTATACGCAGTATCAGTTGCAATATGATCCTTGTATTAATGTTAAGGTGGGTACTTGGATACTGAGCCAACATATTGCAAATGATGCAAGTCCTTGGCGAGGAGTAGGCAGTTATCATTCACATACCGCTCGATTAAACCATAATTATCAAATCAAAGTCTCTGAAGTCTATCGGCTTTTAGCGAATTATTTGTCTCATCCGAATAACTCGACATTATCTGTGGCTTAAGATTTAAATTTTTAATCTTAGATTAGAATCGATATGCAAAATTTTTTTCATCGTTGTTTTTTGCGAAGCAATCTAAACATCGAAAAGATCAAAAAAAGATGCCTTCTTATTGATAATTTATTTTTTTATGCGTGTTTTAATCATTAAAATGTCCTCAATGGGTGATATTATTCATACATTACCTGCAGTTACTGATGCGATTCAGGCTATTTCGAATATTCAATTTGATTGGGTAGTGGAAGAGTCTTTTGCAGAAATTCCAAATTGGCACAAGCAAGTCCAACAAATCATTCCTATCGCATTACGGCGATGGCGAAAAAATATCTGGCAAGCGGTTCAAAATGGAGAAGTAAAGCAATTTTATAAACAATTATCTGCCCGGCAATATGATATTGTTTTAGATGCGCAAGGATCTATTAAAAGTGCAATTACGACGCGATTAAGTCGAGGTTGTCGCCTAGGCATGGATAAGCATTCCGTTCGGGAAAGTTTAGCCTATCTGGCGTATCAGCAAACCTTTTCTGTGCCCTGGCAGCAACATGCTATTGATCGGTTACGTCAATTATTTGCTAAAGCCTTAAAATATCCTTTACCAAAAACTCGACCTGATTATGGTATTAATAAAGAAAATTTAAGCCAAGCTAAAATACAATTACCAAGAGATTACCTGATATTTATACCTAATACGAGTTGTTCAAGTAAACATTGGCCCAATTATTCCTGGTCTTTACTCATAGAAGAAATGACTCGTCAGAAAGTAAGCGTTTTTATTCCTTGGGGGAATGAAAATGAAAGAAAAAATGCTAATCGATTGACTAAGAAAAACCGTCTAGCACAGGTATTACCTTACTTAAGTCTCAATGAGTTAGCGGCAGTTTTAGCGAATGCTAAAGCAGTCGTTGCAGTAGACACTGGATTAAGTCATTTGTCTGCAGCTTTAGGCATTCCTACGATTGTTCTATATGGTCCAACTAACTCTTCATTGATAGGAACCATAGGTCTTTCACAATGTCATATCAAAATGGCAGTTAATGGGAGTAGTAAACAAGATAATAATACCATTGTTTTAAAAAAAATAACCGATAATTTGCGGCAATTTTTGAAACTTTAATTAGCTTAGACTACATAATTTTTAATTTCTAAGTGTTATTTTTTTCGATAAACCGATCAGTTTTTAATTTTATGCAACCATGAGGATTGCGAGTTGATCAGTAACACAGACAAAAATTCAAGTGCGAAGCGTATTCTAAAAATTGCTATTCCAGCACCTTTACATCAATATTTTGAATATTTGGCTCCAGCTGGCTTTCCATTAACGCCATTAAAAAAAGGTTTACGTGTACTCGTGCCTTTTGGTAATCAGAAAAAAATTGGTTTTTTAATGGAAATAAGTGAAGAATCAGTTTGGCCAAAATCTCAGCTTAAACAAGCGCTTGCTATTCTTGATGAAACTCCGCTTTTACCGGATTCTATTCAAGAGTTATTAGAATGGACAAGTCGATACTATCATTGTCCTATCGGTGAAGTGTTTGCTAATGCTATGCCGCAGGTATTGCGCACAGGAAAAGACGCTAAAAAACTTAAAAACTCCGTTAAAAAACGAACTAAAGAAATTAACAGAGACGAGCTCACGAATCATTCTGAGAATAATTTAAATTTATCGGATCAAATTCGACTAAATAATCATCAGCGACAGTCTATTGAGAGTATTGTTAATTCATTAGATAAATTTCAAGCGTTTCTTTTAAATGGCGTGACAGGAAGTGGAAAAACAGAAGTCTATTTGGAAGTGATACAAGCCGTACTCGATCGAGGTAAACAAGCATTAGTCTTAGTTCCAGAAATTGGTTTAACACCGCAAATGTTAGCGAGATTTCGAAATCGCTTTTCAGTTCCATTGGTATTGTTTCATTCTAAATTAACCGATAAGCAGCGCTTAGAAAATTGGTTACTCTCTAAATCAGGTAAAGCATCTATTATTATTGGTACACGCTCAGCTTTATTTACACCTTTATTACATCCGGGCGTTATTATCATTGATGAAGAACATGATAGTTCTTTTAAGCAGCAAACAGGTTTGCGTTATCACGCTCGAGATTTAGGCTTAGTTCGCGGCCGTTTAGAAAACATCCCGGTCGTATTGGGTTCAGCGACGGCATCTTTAGAAAGTATTTTTAATGCTAAGCAAAATCGTTATCAAATATTACACTTACCTGATAGAGCAGGACTCGCTATTCAACCTAGCTTTCATTTTATTGATTTACGTCAGCAAAAACTTGATCAAGGATTTTCTCCCGCATTATTACAAACCATGGAAAAGCATTTGCAAAATCAAGGTCAAGTACTTTTATTTTTGAATCGACGTGGCTATTCACCAGTTACTATTTGTCATGATTGCGGTTGGACAGCCGATTGCCAGCGTTGTGAACAAAAAATGAATTTTCATCAAAAGCCGGCTCACTTACAGTGTCATTATTGCGGCTATCGGCGTCCTTTAGATTCGCGCTGTCCTGACTGCCAGGGTCAACAATTACTTGCTTTGGGTCAGGGTACACAACGTTTGGAACAAACCTTAAAAAAATACTTTCCTGATATTGGGATTGCTCGAATCGATCGAGATAGTACGCAACGTAAAGGAAGCTTAGATAAATTATTAAAAAATATACATGAAGGTGAAAGTCAGATTTTAATTGGAACACAAATGTTAGCGAAAGGTCATCATTTTCCAAATGTGACTTTAGTGGGGATTTTAGAAGCAGACAGTGGTTTGTTTAGTGCGGACTTTCGTGCCTTGGAACGTACCGGCCAATTATTAACGCAAGTAGCAGGCCGATCCGGGCGAGCCGATAAACCTGGAGAGGTATGGATTCAAACCTATCATCCAGAGCATCCTTTATTAAAGCATTTGTTAGAGCAAGGTTATCTTAGTTTTAGCGAACTATTATTACAAGAAAGACGGCTCTCTCTATTACCTCCTTACAGTTATTTGGCACTGATACATGCCGAAGCCTTAAGCTCAGCCTATCCATTTGATTTTTTAAATGAAGTAAAAAATCAGGCTAAATTAGTGGGGAAAGAAATCAGCCTATTAGGGCCAGTTCCTTCTTTATTACCTCGTCGGGCGGGTTATTATCGTTGCCAATTATTGTTACAGGCAAAACAGCGTAACACTTTACAGGGTTTATTAGAGCAAATTATTAAACCCATTAGCCTTTTTGCTAGTAGTCGTCGAGTTCGTTGGTCACTCGATGTCGATCCCATCGAGCTTTTTTGATTAAAAAGGCTTCTTTTGCATGAAGTAAAGCGCTAAAATACTGTCAAATAATGAACTAAAAAGTAATTTGTTTATGACTATTAGTGTGTTTGATTTGTTTTCCATCGGTATAGGTCCATCGAGCTCGCATACCGTAGGCCCTATGAAAGCTGCTTATGCTTTTGTCGAAAAACTAGCACTCGATCGTGAATTATTTAATGAAGTAAATCGTTTGCAGGTTGAACTCTTTGGCTCGCTAGCGTTAACCGGCCGAGGTCACGGTACAGATATTGCGGTTTTAAATGGCCTGGAAGGGCAACTTCCTGAAACAGTTAATCCCGATGAGGTTACTCCACGAGCCAAGACAATTTTTGAACATTGTAAAATTCAACTGGCGGGAAAAAAAAGTATTTCATTTTCTCAACAGACCGATCTATTATTTTTACAAAAAGCGTTACTTCCCTTGCATACTAATGGCATGCGTTTTAGTGCCTTTAATCCACAAGGAGTTCTTTTAAACAGCCAAATTTATTACTCCATCGGCGGTGGTTTTATCGTTACTGAACAAGCGTTTGGTCAGCAGCATAAAGATGCTGTTCCGGTGCCTTATCCTTTTTCTACCGCCATAGAGTTGTTTAATACCTGTAAAAAAAATAACTTAACGATTTCAGAGCTTATGTTAGCTAATGAACAACAATTAGCACCCGATAGAGAGTTACGCACTGATTTATTGAAAATAGCCGATATTATGCAAATCTGTGTGGATAACGGTTGTCATACCCAGGGAATATTACCGGGTGGGCTGAGCGTCAAACGTCGGGCACCGGAACTTTTCAGCAAGATGAATAATAAAACCATATCGAAGTTAGGGACGTGTCCAGACTCATTATTATGGCCAACTATTTACGCGATGGCGGTTAATGAGGAAAATGCTGCGGGAGGGCGTATAGTCACTGCGCCAACGAATGGAGCTGCGGGTATTATTCCTGCGGTATTAACCTATTATCGCCGGTTTTATGACGAAGTGAACGAACATTCCATCACTGATTTTCTATTGACGGCAGGTGCTATTGCCTTACTTTATAAAATGAATGCATCGATATCCGGTGCAGAGGTTGGCTGTCAGGGGGAAGTCGGTGTTGCTTGCTCGATGGCGGCAGGTGCATTAACGGCAGTTTTAGGTGGTAGTTTAGAGCAAATAGAAAATGCCGCTGAAATGGCAATGGAACATCATTTGGGTTTAACGTGTGACCCAGTTGCAGGGCTAGTCCAAATTCCTTGTATCGAACGCAATGGTGTCGGTGCGGAGAAAGCGATTAAATTGGCGCATTTAGCTTTAATGGAAGATGGGAAAAATAAAAAAGTACCTTTAGATAAAGTTATCGAAACTATGTTTGCCACCGGAAAAGATATGATGGCGATTTACAAGGAAACTTCTTTAGGTGGTTTGGCAAAAACTCTCGCTGTGAATATCCCCGAATGTTAGCGTCTTTTTTGTTATTTTCTTTTTAAGGATCGCGCTTTATACAGTGCATGTAAGGTCAAAATAGGTCCGGAAAGAGCATAGCAGAAAAAGATTAGAAATAATATTTTAGGTGGGTCGAGTGAAATACCCACAAAAGCTAATACTACCAATAAAATAGCCACAAAAGGCACACGTCCTTTCAGATCAATTTCTTTGAAAGAGTAATAACGCACATTACTGACCATTAGAATTGCAATGAGTATCGCTAATACGGCAGTTATCATACTAACGCCATCACCTAAAATTTCTGAATCAACACACAACCATACCATACTGGCTAAGACACCCGCTGCGGCAGGGATAGGGAGTCCTTGAAAATAACGTTTATCAGCTATCAATACTTGTGTATTAAAACGCGCTAAACGTAATGCTCCAGCTGCTGCAAATATAAATGCGGCTAACCAACCTAATTTACCTAATCCTTCTAAAGACCAACTATAAATAACTAAAGCGGGAGCGACACCGAAAGAAACCATGTCTGATAAACTATCTAATTCGGCTCCAAAAGCACTTTGCGTGTTGGTTAGGCGTGCAACACGACCATCAAAAAAATCCATAATCATCGCAACAAAAATAGCAATCGCCGCATAATTAAAATAACCTTCCATGGCAATGACGATGGCATAAAAACCTGCGAATAAACCGGCGATGGTAAACAAATTTGGCAGTAAATAAATTCCACGGCGACGGTAAGCTAATCTTTCTCCGTCTTCATGATCACCATGGTGACTACCTTTTTCATCAGAATTAGCCAATTTTTCTTCAACAGGCTGGGCGAAAAGTTTTGTGTCATTTGGGTTATTCATTAGGAATTCCTTGCAAGGATTTTAATCTATAAATGATCTCAAGTGCTTTTTTGGGAGCTAATTGATCGGGATCTACTTGGTCGAGTAGGTTCATAATATCAGGGTTAGCAGAGAGTTTCTGTAAGGGAAGTGGGTTTACTTTGTTGTTGTGGTTAGTTACGGAGTTTTTTTCAAGTGCGGTGAGTTTTTCTCTGGCGCGCTGAATAACGGGTTTAGGGACGCCTGCTAATTGCGCTACTTGTAATCCATAACTTTGATTCGCAGGTCCTTCCTTGATAGTATATAAAAATACGATGCTATCGTTATGTTCTCTTGCTTCAACATGACAGTTCTTTATGACAGAGTTTTCTTCAGCCAGGCCTGTCAACTCAAAATAATGAGTTGCAAATAAGGTATAAGCTTTAACATACTTTGCTAAATACTCAGCGCAAGAAAAAGCTAAAGCAAGTCCATCAAAAGTACTGGTGCCGCGTCCAATTTCATCCATAATAATTAAACTTTGCTTCGTTGCATTATGCAAAATAGAGGCCGTTTCTGTCATTTCTACCATAAAGGTTGAACGACCACTAGCAAGATCATCAGCTGCTCCGATTCGGGTGAAAATACGATCAATGGGGCCTATCGTAGCGCTTTTTGCTGGAACAAAACAACCTATCATTGCTAATAAACAAATTAAAGCAGTTTGGCGCATATAAGTTGATTTTCCACCCATGTTCGGACCAGTAATGATTAATAAGCGTTGTTCAGGATCTAAATGACAATTATTCGCTACAAAAGGGGTATCTAAGGAGTGTTCAATAACTAAATGTCGACCTCCTTCAATATGGATACCTGGATTTTTACTTAATCGAGGACAGGTTAAATGGAGTGTTGTTGCACGTTCTGCAAAGCATATCAGCACGTCTAACTCGGCTATGGCATTGACGGTTTTTTGTAAATCTGCTAGATAAAAAGCTAATTGATCGAGTAATTCATCATAAAGTTTTTTTTCCAAACTTAACGCTTTAGAACGAGCGCTTAAAGCTTTATCCTCAAATTCTTTTAACTCAGGTGTAATAAAGCGCTCGGCATTTGTCAGAGTTTGCCGACGAATATAATGTGGTGGGACGTGTTTGGATTGCCCTCGACTTATTTCGATGTGATAACCATGTATCCGATTAAAGCCAACCTTCAACGTACTAATGCCTGAAAGCGTTCGTTCACGTTTTTCTAAATCAATCAGATATTGCCCAGTATGTTCACTTAGGTTTTTTAATTCATCAAGTTCAGCATGATAACCTTTTGCGATCATACCTCCTTCACGAGTAACAGCAGGAGGATGTTCAACAATTGCTTGCTGTAATAAACAAAATAATTCTGGAAAGGTTTTTATCTGTTGACTTAATGAAATAAGTAATTCTGATTTTTCATCAGGCGCTTGAGTCTTTAAACAAGGGCCAAGTTTATTATGAATATCTGGCAAAATCGCAAGACCCCATCGTAATTGACTTAAATCTCGTGGTCGCGCCGATTTTAATCCAACTCGTGTAATAATACGTTCGAGATCACCTAGTTGTTTTAACAACGAGTGTAAACTTATACAGGATTGTGTCGCTAATAAATTTATAATAGCGGTTTGCCGTGATTCTATGGTAAATACCTTACGTAAAGGCCGATGCAACCATTGATTTAGTAAACGACTTCCCATGGGAGTGGCTGTTTTATCTAAAATAGACATTAGAGTATTGCTTTTTTCGCCTTGTAAATTAAGCGTTAACTCTAAATTACGTCGGGTAGTTACATCTAATACGATACTTTCTTCGCGCCTCTCTATGCGAATCGGCTGAATATGGTGTAATTGGGTACGCTGCGTGTCTTTAACATAATTTAATAAACAACCGGTTGCTTGTATGGCTAAGGGTAAATCCTGACAACCAAAACCACTGAGATCGCGTGTTTGAAATTGTTGGGTTAATAAATGAGTGGCAGTGTTGAAATCAAATTCCCAGGGCGGGCGGCGTCGAATTGTTTTATAAGAGGTTAATACATCTTCATCTTTATATTCTTCGCTAATTAATAGTTCAGCGGGATTAAGTCGTGCTAATTCACTGGTAAGTGCTTCTTTACCATTAATTTGTAAAATATGAATTTGGCCACTCCCCATGTCAAAATAAGAAAGTCCAAATTGTTCATCGTGGTTATATAGTGCAAGTAATAGGCTTTGATTTTTTTCTAATAATGCTTCATCACTGAGTGTGCCTGGCGTAATAATACGTGTTACTTGTCTTTCCATTGGACCTTTGGAGTGATTCGGATCACCTATTTGTTCGCAAATAGCAATTGACTCGCCAAGTTTAACCAGTTTTGCTAAATAGTTTTCAACGCTATGAAAGGGTACACCGGCCATAGGAATAGCTTGGCTGGCGGATTGACCTCTCTTGGTTAAGGTAATGTTTAATAATTTTGCAGCTTTGATGGCATCTTCATAAAATAATTCATAAAAATCCCCCATGCGATAAAACAATAATTTATCACTGTGTTGAGCTTTTAGTTGCAGATATTGACGAATCATGGGTGTATGCTGGGATAAATCGGTGCTATTCTTCTTCATAAGACAAGACCTCGTGCAAAATCTTTGCTTCTTATTGGTTGTTTCATTAATTTTAACTTTCAGATTTTTAATTATTCGAGAAGTAAACGCTTTACAAAGCTAGAAATTAAATATCTTGAGAAAAATTCCTTTTTGACTTAATTAAGATAGTGTAACTAAAATATAAATTTAATTATACTCTCCGCACTTGAGTTTTTGTCTATTGCTAATCGCTGATTGAAAAGCTAGCTTGTTCTAGTTTAGATAATTGAGGGTTTTTGGTAATACATAAGAAAACATTAATTTTTTTGTCATTTATTTTTTCAGATAGTTCTATTTTAAGAAATTGGTAGAGTTGATAAGTTAAGGCTTCAATAAGTTTAAAAGAACGATCATCACAAAACTGTTGCAAATTATCTGCTAGATTGGCGTAACAGATCGTATTCATTAAATTATCATTAGTACAGGCGTCAAGTAAACGATCAAAACCAAGCTTTATTTGCAGGGAAACTTTTTGAGGTAATTGTCGTTCCTCGACTGAATTGCCTAATTTAACCAGTAAGTTAAGTTTTTCTAGTATCAATTGAGAGTTCATACGCGAAAAGCATAGCAAACTAGTGTGAGTTTGGCTACTATAACCCATTCTGCTCAAAAGCGGTGAGTTAAATAAAATAATAAGAGGTCCTTAATGAATTATATCAATAAAACGCTCTTGCCGGATGAAAAAGTTATCTATTGTAGTCACCCACACTGGATCATTATTTTTAGATCACTAATGGGTTTGATTTTAATTGCTGGATTTTTGATGATCGGAGGTTGGCTTACTCTATTGCTCATCAGTCTTTTTTCTTTATTAGGTTTAGCTACTTGCCTGTCTGGACTGATTGTTTACTATTCTTCTGAATTTGGTATAACAGATAAACGGGTCATCATGAAGTCTGGATTGATTACTCGCTATGCTTATGAAAATTCATTGGATCGCATTGAAGGGATAGAAATTAGCCAAAGTATTATGGGCCGTATTTTTGATTATGGATCAATTCGTATTCGCGGGGTAAGTGGGACCAATGAATTATTTTCTGCTGTTTGCCATCCATTTAGATTTCGATATAAAGTATTAGATGAAATTGAACGGCAAAAAAAAACTAAATAGCTTATTTGAAATTATTTTTCCATTGACGAAGATAAGTGAATATTTCAACGGGAGTGGCAAGTTTTTTACCGGTTCTTTTTTCTATACGTCTCTTTATTTCGGGATTATCACAACGTAAAAAAGGATTACTTAAACGTTCTTCAGATAAGAGACTGGGTACACTGGGCAGATTTTTTTGACGTAATTCTCTAGTTTTTTCTAAGCGTTCTTTGATATGGATATTATTGGGCTCTACTGCTTGAGCGAAGTGTAGGTTAGCCAGCGTATATTCATGACCGCAATAAATCTGCACTTCATCGGGAAGTTGAGCCAGTTTATTCAAAGAATTTAACATTTGTTCGGGAGTCCCTTCAAATAATCGACCACATCCTGCTGTAAATAAGGTATCTCCACAGAATAAAAGAGAGTTTCCAAGGTAAGCAATATGCCCTAAGGTATGGCCAGGAATAGCGAGGACTTCAAAAATTGGCCAATTGACTAATTCAATTTTATCGCCCTCATCGACAGGGTTATTTACACCGGCTATTTTTTCTTTTGCTGGTCCAAATACAGGGACATGATGGTGTTTTAGAATAGAACGAATACCATTCGTATGATCCCAATGATGATGAGTGATTAATATGGCATCGAGTTTAAGGTTTAACTGTTTTAATTGCGTAAGGACGGGTTTTGCTTCACCTGGATCGACAATGATGCAATGTTTTGTTTTTTCATTGATAAGACACCAAATATAATTATCTTTAAAACCTAAAATAGGTAATATTTGTATCGTCATAATCTCTCCACAAAATTCTTTTATTTTTTTAATCGACATCCTTGAAACAGTTCAAATCAGTTCGAGAGGATTTCAATTATTGATTTAGCATTTATGTATCAGTTTGTTTTTCTTGATGCTTGATGTCGGCGCTCACGTCGCTTACCCGCTTCTTCATAACGCCGTATTTCATCGTTTGTTTCAGGAATAACTTTAGGGACGGGTGCAGGATGGCCATGCTCATTAGTACCTACAAAAGTAAAATAGGCAGATACTATATGACGTCGTGTTCCGGTACGATAATCTTCAGCAAGAACCCGTACTCCGATTTCCATTGAACTGGTCCAACTACGGTTAATAGCCGCTTGAAATATTAGAATATCTCCTCGAGTTGCTGGCTGCAAAAAATGCATAGCATCGACAGAAACAGTCACACAAGGCCTTTGACTGTGTCTCTCGGCAACAACAGAAGCCACTCTATCGAGAGTGGACATCACTAAACCACCGAACACGGTTTCTGTTGAGTTCAAATCATTAGGAAATATTTTATAAGTATGGTCATGTACAGCCGAGGCTGAAACGGTTTTTTCTTGTGGTATAGACATTAGCCACCTAAGTTTTCTTTTATCATCAAAAAACTATTATAACTTAATATTATTTACAAACACACCTCATGTTGTTTGACCAATACATTCTCCAAATTTCATTTTTTTTCCAGATAATTCAGCCAACCACTTCATACGATTGGGGGCGAATAAAATAATAACCGTAGAACCTAATTGAAATTGCCCTATCTCTTGTCCTTTAAGTAAGGAAATTTTGTTATCTAGATAATGCCAATGATAAATATGTCGTTTCAAAGCAGGTACGATAACTCCTTCCCACGTGATGTTGATGCTGCCAACGAGCATCGCTCCGACTAAAATGACTGCCATGGGACCTATAGATGTAGAAAATAGCGTAATAACTCGTTCATTTCGAACAAATAAATTGGGTAGTTCTTTTGTGGTTTGATCATCTACTGAAAATAAACGTCCTGGAACATAAATCATTTCTTTCAATTCGCCGCTATAAGGAATATGGACACGATGATAATCTTGAGGGGCTAGATAAAAGGTGGCAAATTCTCCTCCTTGAAATTGTGTGGCTATTTTGGCTGAGCCTCCTAATAAGGCTTGTAAGTTATAGTTTACTTTTTTGGCTTGGATAAGCTGATTTTTCTTGATATGGCCAATTTGACTAATAGTTCCATCTACAGGCGACACAATATCTCTAGTATCACTAGAAATTGGGCGCATTTCGGTTTTTAAAGAGCGTGTAAAAAAATGATTAAAATTAATATAACGATTAGGATTTTCTTCCCGCGCTAAAGTCATATCAACCTGATAATGGCGAATGAACCCATGGATTAATCTATTTTTGATCCATGGCTGTTTGCAGTTGGCTATCCATCCAGCAAAACGCGAGAGACTATGTTGGGGTAGTAACGATTGATAACGAGTGTGCAAATAATTCTCCTTAAGAATTTTATCAAGCGAAATATTTGACCATTATAGCGCGGTCATTTTAATTCGTGAAAGTCTGAACTATAGTTTTTTTATGGACACCGAAGTATTGATTATTGGGGCTGGGCCCACGGGACTGATAATGGCCTGTCAGTTGCTGCGTTATGGCGTTAAATTTAGAATTTTGGACAAACAAAAGGATCAAGTACATGAATCGCGAGCTTTCGCTATTCAAGCAAAATCGATGGAAATATTTCAGAATTTAGGTTTTGCTGAAGAATTTCTGAAACTTGCACGTTCTAACGTGGATTTTGCTTTTTTTATTAATGGTAAAAAACAAATAGAAATCAATTTTCAGCAATTTCAGCATCAAGATACGCCTTTTTCTTCGGTTTATTTTCTTCCGCAAACAGAAACTGAATGTATCTTTATTGAGTTTTTAGAAAAACAAGGTATTTACATAGAGCGTCAAAAAGAATTAATGACTTTTACCCAAGGTACTAAGGGTGTGCAGGCAACTATTAAAAGCAATAGCACAGGAAGCACAGAAAAAATTGCTTGTGCCTATATTATAGGTTGCGATGGAGCCCACAGTAGTGTACGTCATATGCTTAATTTTTCGTTTGAGGGAAATGTCTATCCTCAGCTCTTTAATTTAGTTGATGCGCGTATTGAGTGGCCTTATTCGCGAAACAAATTCCTTTTTTTTCTGGGGAAAGAGGGTGTATTTGTGCACATTCCACTTACAAAGAAAATAAGTCGGGTCATGTTAGCAAAACGTTCGGCTCATTTAGAAGAAAAACTAGATATACCGAACTTAAATGATTTAGAAAATTTAGCGAGTTTGCTGACTCAAGTTTCTGTGAAACTAGTTAATCCAATTTGGATCTCTCAATTTCGCTTACATCATCGTGGCGTAAGCCAATATTATCAAAATCGGGCTTTTCTAGCCGGCGATGCGGCACATATTCATAGTCCAGTAGGCGGCCAGGGTATGAATACCGGCATACAAGATGCCACTAATCTAGCTTGGAAGCTAGCGTTAGTATTGAAGAAAGCTACTGACGTTAAATTATTAGCTACCTATGAGACAGAACGACATCCGGTTGGAAAAACTTTATTGAAAACGACGGATCAGTTTTTCTCCTTACTTACAGCAAAAGGTTTTTTTATTTCCAGGCTACGAAACTGGCTATTATCTTTTGTTATTTCATTTCTTTTTTCAAAGAAAAATTTAGAAAAGCGTTTATTCTGGTTTATATCACAATTGAATATTCATTACGCCCAAAATGAATTTAATTATGAGATCAAAGAAAAATCTCATCATGCTTTTAAAAGAGGTCCATCGCCAGGATATCGAGCACCGAACGCGCCTGCTAATGCATCAAATTTATTTATATTGCTAACGTATAAACCCTTTAATATACTTTATTTTCAGACTAAAAAGAATCAAACTCAGTTAATAGAAAAAATAAATGCCCTTATAAAAAATTATAAAGACTGGGTGCAAGTTCACACTTTTGTTTTATCTCCAGAAAATAAATTACTTTTTAAACGATATGGCGTAATTTCTTCTGCCATTTATGTCATTCGACCTGATGGCTATGTAGGATTTCGAATGAATGCAGATAAAGATTTATGGTTGGAGGAATATCTTAAGAATTTTTTTAAATAAAAAATCAAATAGTGATTTTTATTTTTAATGAGAATAACCTGAGTCTAATTAGAAACTTTACAAGTTGTAAATAGTTTGACCATTTGCTTGGTGGGATCTCTAGTTAGCTAATTTTAAATTGCTTGGAATTTTAAACGATGTGTAAAAAATTTGGGGTTTTTTTTCTGGCCATACTATTGACTAGCTCTTTAGTATCCGCTAAAGAAAACGTTATCTTAAAAACTAGAGCGGGCGAATTTACGATTGATCCAGCAAGGTTGGCTATTTTAGTTGATCCCAGTGGTGATTCAGCAGCGATTAGTTTGACACAAGAAGGTCCTTTATTTGATGAAGTAAAAGATCTAAAAGTGGATAATAAAACGGCACAATGGTATTACCCTCATCTTAAGATGCAAGTTAAAGTAGCAGCAGATGAACAAGGCCTAAAATTTTCTTTTAAAACAAGCAAAGAACAAACTTTTCAATGGCCTATATCGGGATTAACACCACAAGCTAAAGCTTTAGTTCTTCCAGATGGAGAAGGGTTATATATTCCTAATCACGATCTTTTTTGGCTTAAAGAATTTAAAAAATATCCTAGCTTATCTTTAAGTATTCCATTCTGGTCAATAGAATACGCGGATGACAATTATGTCAGTTATATTTGGGACGATCATGATGTTGATACTGATGTGCAGGTACATGAAAAGCAAACCCAACTTTATGTGATGAACGAACATCACTTTCTAAAGCGATCCCATTTTTCAGAATATACCCTATTAATCCACTTGACAGGAGATTCGCCGATAAGTCCAGCACTGGATTATCGTAATTTACTGATCAATGAAAATAAGTTTGTGTCTCTCAAGCAAAAGATACTCGAAAATGCCAATGTAAATAAATTATTAGGAGCTTTTCACATTTGGGTATGGGGTGATGGTAAAAGCTTAGTAATGTTAGATCAACTGGAAAAATTAGGTATTAAGCATGCTTTAATAAATTATGATGCGAATCCAATTCCGAATGGTTTTAACATTGAAAAAGAGTATATTCATAATGCTAAAAGCATGGGTTATTTAATAGGCCCTTATGATAGTTTTGATAATGCCCAAAATCCAAAAACTTCCGATAGTATAACCTCAACTTGGCCTAATCATTTATGGCCAGAAGCTTGTATTCGAAATCCCAATGGATCGATTTTAACTGGATTTGCAAGTCGTGGCTGTTATTTAAGCTCAGAGGCACTTCGCTTAAGAGAATCTAAAGAGAAAAATATCGCAAATCAAATCGAAAAAATGTTAAATAAAGGAGACAATACAATTTTCTTAGATTGTGATGCAGCCTATCCACTTTATGATGATTATTCAAAACATCATCCTATGATACGCGAACAAGATTTAAGTAATCGCTTGGAACGGATGCGATTTGTTGGTAGTGATCAGAAGATAGTGTTAGGTTCAGAAACGGGATTGTCTTGGGCTAATCCAACTATCGCTTATAATAATGGTGCGTTTTTGGCGTTTCCAGAAACTTTTTGGCCTGCTTTGCAAGATAAGAAGCATTTTGGAGTTTGGCAGCCTGGTTATGCTCCAAAAATTCTATTCCAAGCATATAATGCACCCGATGAATTTATTCGTGGATCCTATAATCCGCGTTATAGATTGCCGCTGTATGAAGCAGTATTCCATGATTCAGTGATTACCACTGATCGTTGGGAATTGAACGAATTAAAGATTCCAGCGATTAGAAAAATTAAAGCGTTATTACAAAATCTTTATAATGTTCCTCCGATTTGGGTGTTAGATCAAAAAACATTACAAAAAAATAAAAAATATTTTCTAGATTACTATAATTTTTTCTTCCCTCTTCATCAAATGGCTGGAATAGAAGCACTCACAAGGTTTGATTGGCTAACGGATGATCATTTAATCCAACAAACGCAATTTGGGAATCGACTTATCCTAACTGCAAATTTTTCCGATAGAGTCTATGAAAATATAGGGCCGCGTTGTATACGAGCGGAATGGAAAGAAGATGGTAGTACGTCTTTATTTTGTCCAAAAAATTAATGTTTTTATACTAGATATTTTTAATCATCTAATTTAATCTAAGTCACTTTAGTTTACCAAAATAATAAAAAAATACGGGATGACTTGTCGTAAAAAATTTATTTCAGTTTGGAATGAAATAAAGAAATTTCTTAGTTTTATGGATAAAAGGACTGCAGTGGGTCAATTAAATGATACCACTGCTTTTCCTTGGGTTTTAAATTTTTCCAAGAATTTTTCTGCGAATTATAGAAAATGTAAAAGTAATCGTTGGGATTATTTAATTTCTATTCATGCCTTTAAGAATTCTAATGAATTGATGAAACGAGTTGAAGAAGATCCAATCTATGAAAGATCCTATTTAATAAAAAAATATAATGAACGTCTATTATTTTACTCAAAGGATAAAATCAATCCTTGGATTATTGACGATACAAATGATATTTGTCTCGTGCTCAATAGAAAAAATTATTTGGAATTTGAGGCGAAATTTCAATTTTTAAAAGAAAAAGATTCTGTCAGATTTTATTCATTGATTTCAATTTGGGAGAAAATTAATAAATTCATAATTAAAAACAAAGCGATGCAATTTTTTTATTTACTTTGGTCTGGCTTTATTAGCCATGCTAATTTATTAAATTGGATTAGTTTTTTACTCTTATTATTTTCCTTGTCGCTTTATAGCTATCCGGTTATTTTTTTAATGTTAGGCATATCTTTAGTCAGCTATCTGATCGTACAGCTTGTTTTTTTGGTTAAAAAAAATTCAATAATCCTTCCGAAAATCAACCCAGAAGAATCTGAACAAATTCTAGAATCTTTAAAAATAGAAATATTTAATGAGGAAAAAAATAAGCATGAATTTAAATTGATTCATGAGATAGTTTTTGATTTTTCAAAAAAAGTAAAATTACATGAGGTTTTAAATTCAATTTCAGCTATTCAAAAAAATTTTGACCCAATTTATTATCCACGTTTAGGTATAAAACAATCCAAACTTTATCAATATTTAACAGAAGTGTATCCGAAAACACAGTTTATTGCTTCTCTAATGGTGAATTTGATCAGTGTGATACTTTATACGTATTTGTTACTTTGGGCTATTCAAAGTTGTTTGATAGTTTTAGGGGCTGTTTGTTTGGCGGGCATAATTTCCTCTCCTGTGGCAGTGGGTAGCTTGATTTTAATTGCAGCGGGGTTTTTTTTAATTCATCATCTTTGCGAATTTCTTGCCAGAGAAGTTTTTTATCAACGAACTATCTTAAATCGAATGGATGAAAAATGTGAATATCACTATAAGGATGAACAAGGTAAACAACAAGTTATACAATTAGAAAAATGGAAAAAATTTGAATATTTACAAGATAATATTTGTTATTTGCAGCTAGAATTTAAAACTTTTTTTAAAAAAAATAACTTAAACAATTTATATGATAAATTTTATAGCGTGTTTAATAGTTTGATACTAAAAAAAAATGTCTATTGTTCTAGCGAGCAAGATAAAGTATTAGGGAAAGCAAGTTCTGCTTTCAAAATAGTAAAAAAATTATTGAATCGTTTTTTTGCTTTTTCTGGAGGTGGTTTTTATGGGTATAATCTAAGCCAGCAAATCGTATGGAAAAGTAAGTTAGGACTTCATATTCTTTCTAAGACGCTTACATTGCCAATAGTACTGATCGTCATTCCACTAATTGTTATCAATGGGATTGCTAATCTAATCACCTATCATTTTCATAGTAGACAACTAAATCGTTTTGAAGTGGCAAAGAATTTAGATAGAAAACTAGAAAGTTTAGAACAAACCAATAAAAAACTTTTATTTTTAGCAGCTCTTTTAAGCTTAGAGCTTAAACATGCATCCGATCCAGTGGTTAACTTGATTGCGGATTTAGAATCCGATTTATTACTAGTCAATAAAAATATTTCTTGTAAAAAAAAACCTGATCATTTTTCTTTTTTTAAAAAGAACTCTCAAAAAATAGATACTGTCGTCGATGATAAATATTTACAAAATTTGAAATTTGAAATATAAAAGATTTATTTTAAGAATTATTTTTTTATGCTTGTCTTATTTTAAACTAAAGAATATATTTGCTTAGCTTAAATATCGAAGCAATATTCTCAATAAAAAACAGAGGAAAAAATAAGGATACGAACATCCATACCTTTCTAGTTTGGCAAATGGGCTGCTTTAGTCTATTTTATTATTTTGTTTCTAGCTAGGTTATGCAATAACTTTGAAGGAAGGCGCTTTGGAAATTTATTTGGTTGGTGGAGCAGTGCGTGATCAATTATTGGGTTATCCGATAAAGGAACGTGATTATGTAGTCGTAGGCGCAAGTCCTGAAGAAATGTTAAAGCAAGGTTTTCGCTTGATTGGGAAAGATTTTCCGGTATTTCTTCATCCTAAAACTCATGATGAATATGCATTAGCACGCACAGAGCGAAAAATTGGTCCTGGTTATAAAGGCTTCTCCTGCTATGCAGCGCCGGATGTTACACTCGAGGATGATTTGCTACGTAGGGATTTGACCATTAATGCGATGGCACAAAATAGCAGTGGCCATATTATTGATCCTTTTCAAGGACAAAAAGATATCGATAATAAGATGTTGCGCCATGTCTCTCCCGCCTTTAGTGAAGATCCCGTACGTATTTTACGCGTTGCACGCTTTATGGCGCGATTTTCTCCATTAGGCTTTCGAGTAGCTAAAGAAACCATGGAGTTAATGAAGGCTATGGTATCTGTTGGTGAAGTGCAAGCGCTGGTGCCGGAACGAGTTTGGCAAGAATTTTCTACTGCACTCACTGAACCTGCACCACAAGCTTTCATTAGAACTTTATATGATTGTGGTGCGTTAGCAGTATTATTTCCTGAGCTGCAAGCGTTATATATAAAATATGAACGTATAGCCGACCCAAGATCGCAAGGTCATAGTTATTTATCCGTTTTAGAAAAAGCAGTGGTCTTGACTGATGATCCCCAGGTACGTTTTGCAGCAATACTTTGTGATTTAGGTAAGGGTGTAGCAAAAGAAGAAACTCAAATGGGAATTCATACGATACAAACATTATGCCAGCGTTATCGTATACCCCATGCTTATGTTTCTCTGGCAACGACAGCCGCTGCATACCACTTGCTTTGTCATCGCGCATTAGATCTAGATGCACAATCGTTATATGTTTTACTGGAGAAAACGGATGCATTTAGACAATCTTCTCGTTTAGATCAATTTTTATTAGTTTGCGAAGCAGACTTTCAAGCTTATTCTGGATTAGGTCACATAATTTATTTACAAAAAGATAGAGTATGGGCGGCGTTCGTTACTGCTAAAAAAGTATCTGCCAATAAGATAAAAAAATCGGGTATAACCGGCGCAGCATTGGGGAAAAAATTGATTGAACATCGTATTAAGGCTATATCAGATTTTTTACAAAAAATATAAACTATTTTCTGCTAAAAAAACACTAGCATTAGAGCCCTTCTTTTTTTCCAATTGAAATCATTGCATGCATGAGCAGAGTCTCTTAGAATGTGGGCTCATTTATGATCCTCTTTTATTTATGTTAAGTGATGAACTACTCAGCTATGCAAAAAAACTCGGTTTTGGCGAACTTTTTTTTAAAATAGATCAAGTTAATCAACTTTGTGCCATTGTAGCGATACATAGCACGCGCTTAGGTCCTGCCTTAGGGGGATGCCGTTTTATTGAATACACATCCATAAACCTTGCTATTCATGATGCCTTACGTTTAGCGCAGGGGATGAGTTACAAAGCAGCATTAGCCAATTTACCTTTAGGTGGTGGCAAAACGGTGTTAATGCGACCTAAAGAACTGTCAGATCGTAGCGCCTATTTTCGCGCATTGGGTCGTTTTGTGAATGAATTTAAAGGACGTTATATTATAGCGATGGATAGTGGTGTGGTGATTGAGGATATGGATAGTATTGCGCTCGAAACTCCCTATGTCGTCACTACTTCTAAGCATAAAGGCAATCCTGCGCCTTATACTGCTTTAAGTGTATTATATGGCATTGAGGCGGCGGTTAAATTTAAACTTCATCTTGATCATTTAGAAGGCGTGCATGTTGCTATCCAAGGGTTGGGACATGTGGGGATTGCTTTAGCCAATGCATTGCGAAAAAAAGGTGCTCGTTTAACTGTTTGTGATAATAATGCCGAGTTAATGCAACATTACGCAAAAGATTTACAGGCTACTATTGTGGAGCCAGATGAGATTTATGCCATTGAATGTGATGTTTTTTCTCCTTGTGCTTTAGGAGCTGTATTGAATGATGAATCAATTTCTCAACTCAATACGGCGATTGTGGCAGGCTCCGCTAATAATCAATTAGCCGAACCTCGACATGCGAATTTATTGCATAAAAAAAATATTTTATATGCTCCGGATTATGTTATTAATTCGGGAGGCTTGATTTATGCTTATGCGGAATATCAAAATCGCTTGAATCGAGCACATGTGGTGCAACACATA
This sequence comes from Candidatus Rickettsiella isopodorum, assembly GCF_001881495.1. Taxonomy (NCBI): domain Bacteria; kingdom Pseudomonadati; phylum Pseudomonadota; class Gammaproteobacteria; order Legionellales; family Coxiellaceae; genus Rickettsiella; species Candidatus Rickettsiella isopodorum. The sequence continues at coordinate 75,987 of NZ_LUKY01000029.1, forward strand.
TCGACAATTTATAGTACACTCTTAGAAATATTTAGGTGTGCACATGAGGAAAATAAATCCCCCAGTAGGGTTGCTGATAGCTTGGCTGAATCACGATTAAATAGTATTTAAAAAATATTTCGATCAGGTAGCACTTTTAAAAAGAGGTTAATATGAGCGAGGTTGCGAGATTCTCTATTGAGTATACTCGTTTTTTGGATCCTAAAGGCGAAGCTCAACAAGATTTGCCAGCATTTACGCATAATCTTCATGAATTGTTAAAATTGTATCAGCAAATGATGTTCACGCGTCTTTTTGATTACAAAGCGGTAGCCTTACAAAGAACAGGTATGCTCAATACGTATGCTTCGACACTTGGACAAGAGGCCATTTCTGTTGGGATAGGTGCGAGCATGCAAAAAGAGGATGTCTTGTGTCCTTTTTACCGAGATTATGCTGCCCAATTGATGCGCGGTGTGAAAATGAGTGAGATTCTTAGTTATTGGAAAGGAAATGAATGGGGAAATCATTTTAGTGAATGTCCTTTAGATTTCCCTATTTGTGTACCGATAGCGACTCAGCTTTTACATGCCGCAGGTGTTGCAACGGCGTTTAAACTTCGCAAACAAGCAAGAGTTGCCGTATCAACCTGCGGAGATGGGGCTACCTCTGAAGGTGATTTTTATGAAGCCTTAAATATTGCTGGCGTTTGGCAATTACCCATAGTATTTGTCATTGATAATAATCAATGGGCAATTTCTGTGCCGCGTAAACATCAATCTCACGCACGAACTTTAGCGCAAAAGGCCATTGCGGCAGGAATTCATGGTGAACAGGTTGATGGAAATGATGTGATTGCCATGAAATTTGTAATGGATAAGGCGCTTAGCAAAGCACGTGATGGGCATGGTCCGAGTCTCATAGAAGCGTTAAGCTATCGATTATGTGATCATACTACTGCTGATGATGCGAGCCGCTATCGTCGTGAGGAAGAATTACAGCAAGCATGGCAAGAAGAACCCTTAAGACGTTTAAAAAATTATTTAATTAATCAGAAAAGTTGGTCGGATGAAGAAGAGGAAAATTTTAAAAAAGAATGTGAAAAAAAGATCGAAATCGCTGTAACTGAGTATCTTTCCTTAGCTAAACCGGCAGTCACTGATATATTTGATTATCATTATGCAGAATTACCACATGATTTAATTGAACAACGTATCGAAGCTGAGGCATTGTTTATGTTAAGCAAGGATCGCGTCGATGGTTGAAATAACATTGATAGAAGCGATTACACAGGCATTAGCCTATGAAATGTCTGTTGATGAAGAAGTTGTTTTACTGGGTGAAGATATTGGTATTAATGGGGGTGTATTTCGCGCAACAACTCAATTATTCAAAAAATTTGGTGCCAATCGTGTTTTGGATACTCCTTTAGCTGAGTCTATGATAGCGGGTCTTGCGATTGGCATGGCAACACAAGGCTTAAAACCGATTGCTGAATTCCAATTTATGGGATTTAGTTATCCAGCGTTCGATCAAATTATCAATCATGCGGCGCGCTTTCGTAATCGTACTCGTGGACGTTTACATTGCCCTTTAGTGTTTCGTATGCCCTATGGTGCAGGGATCCACGCACCTGAGCATCATTCTGAGAGTACCGAAGCGCTTTTTTCACACATTCCAGGTTTACGTGTGGTGATTCCTTCATCACCAGCACGCGCTTATGGTTTATTGCTGGCCTCGATCCGTAATCCTGATCCAGTTATTTTTTTAGAACCCACCCGTCTTTATCGTTTAAACAAACAAAAAGTAATCGATACCGGTGAAGCGTTGCCGTTAGATCAAAGTTTTATTTTAAGAGAAGGGAACGATATCACTTTGATTAGTTGGGGGGCGATGTTGCATGAAACTTTATTAGTTGCGGATAAGTTATTGCAAGAAAAAGGAAGGCATGCTGAAGTCATTGACGTTGCTACGATTAAACCTTTAGATATTAATACGCTTTTAACCTCTGTAGAAAAAACTGGACGATGCATCGTCATCCATGAAGCCGCCCGTTATTGTGGTGTAGGTGCAGAAATTGTCGCACAATTGAGTGAAAAAGCATTTCTCTTTTTACAGGCACCACTACAGCGTGTTACCGGTTACGATGTAACGGTTCCTTATGCGCAATTAGAAAAACAATATTTACCCAGTGTCACCAGAATTTACAATGTAGTTGAGCAAACATTGGAGTTTACATGACGACGTTTAACTTGCCTGACCTAGGTGAAGGCTTGCCGGATGCTGAAATTCGAGAATGGTACGTCCAGCTAAATGACGTTATTAAAGTGGATCAGCCTATGGTGGCGATGGAAACCGCAAAAGCATTGGTGGATATTCCTGCGCCTTTTAGTGGGAAAGTAACTAAAATTTACGGGAAAAAGGGTGATATCATTAAAACGGGCCAGCCTTTAATTGATATCGAAGGGGAAAATCCAATAAAGAAAACCACTGATCAAGCCACAGTCGTGGGTAATTTGCAATTAGGTGATACTATTATTGAAGAATCTCCGCTAGGAGTCCAACCTAAGCAACAATCCATGCCGCATCAGAATGGGATTAAAGCAACGCCGGCGATTCGTGCATTAGCAAAAAAGTTTCAAATTAACTTAAATGATTGTAGAGGAACAGGTCCTGATGGACAAATTCTCATCGCTGATATTGAAAAAATGATGCAGAAAAAGTCCAGTAAAGAGTCTGCATCACCATCAAATTTTTTATCTACAGCAGGTTATGAACCTTTACGCGGCGTTCGCCGTGCAATGGCAATCGCAATGCAACAATCACAGCTATCTATCGTGCCAGTAACTCTGGTTGACGATGCGGATATTCATGCTTGGCCAGAAAAAACAGATATTACTTTACGTCTCATTCGTGCCGTTATGGCGGCTTGTCAGCGCGAACCAAAACTTAATGCTTGGTTTAATGAGTCACAATTGGCGTTATGTCAACATAGTCAGATTGATTTAGGTATAGCGATGGATGCACCCGAAGGTTTATTTGTTCCGGTGTTAAAAAATATTGCTCAAGAAAGTGCAGTCAATTTAAGGAAAGCCATCGATAAATTTAAAATAGAAGTAAAAAATCGTAGTGTTTCACCAGAAGATTTAGTAGGAGCGACTTTTGTCTTATCTAATGTAGGGGTTTTTGCGGGTCGTTATGCTACACCTATCATTATTCCGCCTATGGTTGCCATTTTAGCTATTGGACGAATTCATGAAAAAGTTGTTTCCGAACAAGGGAAAATCAGTGTGCATAAACAATTGCCTTTATCTTTAACCGTGGATCATCGTGTTATCACCGGCGGTGAAGCGGCACGATTTTTATCGGCTTTAATGATTGATTTACAAGCAGCGTGATGTAAATAATGTCATCTTTACCTGCACGTAAACGCTTCGGCCAACATTTCCTGCATGAAAGTTTTATTATTGATAAAATCGTGCAAGCGATTTCACCTAAAAAAAACGATCATATGATTGAGATTGGGCCAGGTTTGGGTGCGCTAACTGAACGATTATTACCTCATCTTAAAAATTTAGCCGTGATAGAGCTAGATAGAGACCTCATTCCTTTATTAGAAGAAAAGTGTGCAGTGCTTGGAAAGTTAACTGTTTATCAAGGAGATGTTTTAAAAATTGATTTTCATACCTTGAGTAAGACTAAGCAGATTTGGCGTTTAGTGGGGAATCTTCCTTACAATATTTCGACACCTTTATTGTTTCATTGTCTTGAGCAAGCCAACATTATTCAAGATATGCATTTTATGTTACAGAAGGAAGTAGTCGATAGGATAAGCGCACATCCAGGGCAAACCAGTTATGGTCGTTTAAGCGTGATGATTCAATATTATTGTCAAGTAGAAAAATTATTTAATGTGAAGCCAGGTGCTTTTCAACCACCCCCAAAAGTAGATTCGGCAGTGATTCGACTTATTCCTTATAAAGTATTACCTCATAAAGCCAATGCCCCCTTACTATTTGCTGAAATAGTCAAAAATGCATTTAATCATCGACGAAAAATGCTACGTAATAATTTAGCGCACTGGTTAAAAGAGCAAGAATTTTCACAGCTGAAAATTAATTCGACGTGGAGACCAGAACAACTGACTATTAGTGATTATGTTAAATTAGCTAATTTTGTGGCTGAAAGAAATGAGTTAAAAAAAAATTAGCTAACCACAATCCCACTTCAATAAATTGATGTGGGATGATGATTAGATTAAGAATTTACTGGTTTTAAATGAAAAGTTTAATGATGGTCTTTGTGTTTGTTAAAAAATTCATGAAGTTCTTTCTCCGCTTGTTCCTTGCCAATACCATACCGTTCTTGAATTTTTCCGACTAATTTTTCTTTATCACCATGTAATTGTTCCCAATCATCATCGGTTAATTTAGCCCACTTTTCACGAAGCTTACCTTTTATTTGATTCCATTTTCCCTTTAGCTCTTCTGGATTCATATCTTCCTCCTTAAACTGAGATGAAAATTATATTCTTTGCACTTGAGTTTTTTTTCTGTGTGTATATTAAAAAACTATTTCCGTTAATTTTTATCTCATCCAGTATAGCTTAAGTTCAAAGACATTCAAGTTGGCGAATGTCGATTCATTTTATTCTAAATCCATCATAACGATATTTGTACACTGCCGCTTCATCAATAGGATGGATTTAATTCAATTTATGCGTTTTTCTTTACTTCAATAAGATGAATAGTAAATACGAGTGTTTGATTAGGCCCAATCGCTTTATCAACACCATGCTCTCCATAAGCAAGTTGTGGTGGAATAACGACTTGGTAGGTTGCCCCTGGTTTCATGATCTTTAAAATTTCTATCCAACCAGGAATCACATTATTTAGAGGAAAAGTTACCGGTTCTTTTGATTTTTCAAAAACGGTACCATTAATATAGCTTCCGGTGTATTCAACTTTAACCATAGAAGTATCAGTTGGGCTTTCACCGCTGCCAGGTTGTAGTATTTTATATTGAATTCCACTTTTGGTAGTGATAACACCGGGTTTTGTTTTGTTAACCGCTAAAAAGGAATCACCTTGTTCTTTATTTTTGAGACTAATGCCTTTAAATTCAGCTTGTTTTTTGTTAATCAATTCTTGTTGAAAGTTTTTCAAAATATCCGCCATTTGTGCTTGGGTTAATAAAAGTTTTCCGTGAGCGCCATCGGCCAATCCTTTTTCTAACGCAACTGGATCGACATCAATGCCTTGCTCTTTAAAATTTTCAGCCAAATCAGCGCCAATACTATAGCTTATTTGACCTTTGATCGTCTTTAGTAAAGGAGAGTTAGTGACTATTTTGGGGAAAGTAACGGTGGGTTTAAGTTGATTAACCGTAACTGGAGGGGTACTCTGTGCAGCCAGTACGTTTGAGCTGATGAGTAAACTAGCCAGGGCAGTCAATACAGGTAATCTTGTCATTGGATTTCCTCTTGAGAGACGGTATTAAAAACCGATAGTTTGCCCTAACTTTCGTTAGAAAACTATAGTTAATTAACAAAAATTTTAAAATTATGCCATTTTCAACAGAATATGATGTCATTATAGTCGGTGGAGGTCATGCCGGCACCGAAGCGGCTTTAGCGGCTGCGCGCGTAGGCGCGTCGACTTTATTATTGACACATAACATTGAAACCTTAGGGCAACTTTCTTGTAATCCCTCGATAGGGGGGATTGGAAAAAGCCATTTAGTGAAAGAGATTGATGCTTTAGGTGGCATTATGGCTTATGCGGCTGATCGGGCAGGAATACAATGGCGTACACTGAATGCCAGTAAAGGTCCTGCAGTACGCGCAACAAGAGCACAGATGGATCGGTGTTTATATAAACAAGCGATTCGTAACGCTTTGGAGAATCAAGCTAATTTATTTATTTTTCAACAGAGTGTTGATGATGTAATCCTTCAGTCTAATCGCATCGTCGGTGTGATGACGCAAATGGGATTGCGTTTTTATGCAAAGACTGTCGTGCTGACAGCCGGTACATTTTTAGCTGGAAAAATTCACATCGGTTTGCAGCAAGCTCAAGGAGGGCGTGCCGGTGACCCAGCCTCTAATTCTTTAGCTGAAAAACTGCGTCAATTACCTTTTCGGATTAAGCGATTAAAAACTGGAACGCCTCCGCGTTTAGATGGTCGTACGATTAATTGTGAAATTTTATTAGAGCAGCCGAGTGATAATCCTTTGCCGGTATTTTCGTATTTAGGAAAAGTAGTACAACATCCTGCGCAAATAAGTTGTTTTATTACTTATACCAATGAAAAAACTCATGCAATAATTCGTTCAGGTTTAGATCGTTCCCCTATTTATAGTGGCGTAATAGACGGTGTAGGTCCACGTTATTGCCCCTCTATAGAAGATAAAGTAGTGCGCTTTGCGGACAAATTATCCCATCAGATTTTTCTTGAACCTGAAGGTCTTAATACGCATGAAGTGTATCCAAATGGTATTTCGACCAGTTTGCCCTTTGATATACAATGTGACTTAATACATAGTATTAAGGGCTTAGAACAGGCACATATTACACGTCCAGGTTATGCCATCGAATATGACTTTTTTGATCCACGTGATCTTTTTCCATCTTTAGAGTCGAGATTACTGGAAAATTTATTTTTTGCGGGGCAGATCAATGGAACAACCGGGTATGAGGAAGCGGCTGCACAGGGACTTATTGCGGGTTTAAATGCCGCTTTAAAAGCGCAAGAAAAATCAACGTGGTGTCCTCGTCGCGATGAGGCTTATATTGGTGTATTAATTGATGATTTGATTACACAAGGAACACTTGAACCGTATCGGATGTTTACGAGTCGAGCTGAATATCGTTTACTGTTGCGCGAGGATAATGCCGACTTACGTTTAAGTGAGTCAGCCTATAAATTAGGACTAATCAATGAAACTCGTTGGAAATACATCAATGAGAAGCGCGCTACCTTAGAACAAGAACAACAACGATTAAAACAATTTTCGATTAAGCCCAATACGACTTTAAGTGCAGCAATAGAAGCACTTATAGGACAAGTTTTAACACGTGATTATCGAGTTTCTGAATTATTAACTCGGCCAGAATTAAATTATGCCGATTTAATGAAGGTTGAAGGTTTGGGTCCAGGAATTGCTGATCTAGCTATTTCAGAACAAATTGAGATTCAAGCGAAATACCAAGGTTATATTGATCGGCAATTAGTGGAAATTCAACGACAAGCACGTTATGAAAATATTACTTTACCCCTTACTTTGGATTATAACCGAGTTAAAGGTCTCTCTAATGAAGTGAGAGAAAAATTAATTCAGCACAAACCATTAAATTTGGGACAAGCGTCACGTATTCCGGGTATTACTCCTGCGGCAATTTCCTTGTTGTTGGTCTACATAAAAAAGTAAAATAAACTAAGCTTTATGTCTATTTCTGAATTTTTAAATTTTTCCATTCCCACTGAGCCAAATCAGCGTTTACGCTTAAGTAATCTACAGCAAGATAGCCTTGCCTTAGCATTAAATCAGATAGCCGATAGTTATGAAGGCACAATTTTAATTGTTACACCGGATAACCTAATGGCAAATCGGCTAGAAGCGGCATTAAAGTTTTTTTCTCCGCAGTTAACCGTCATAAACTTTCCTGACTGGGAAACATTGCCTTATGATCATTTTTCTCCCCATCAAGATATTATTTCGCAACGACTTTCGACCTTAGCTCAATTATATGATGTTAAGCGGGCTATATTGTTGGTCCCTATTACCACCTTAATGCAGCGTATTGCTCCGCTGAGTTATATCCAAGCGGCAAGCTTGAGTATGACTTGTGGTGAAAAAAGATCGATCGAGGAGTTGCGAAAAAATTTACAATTAGGAGGTTATCACGGTGTATCGCAAGTTTTAACCCGTGGCGAATTTGCTGTACGCGGATCCATTTTAGATATTTTTCCCATGGGTAGCGATTTACCTTTTCGTGTTGATTTTTCTGATGATGAAGTGGATAGTATTCGCCATTTTGATCCCGATACACAGCGCTCTATAGGAAAAATAGAAAAAATAAATTTGCTTCCGGCACGTGAATTTCCTTTATCAGAATCTGCAATCAATTTTTTTCGCCAACAGTGGCGTGAAAATTTTGTCGGTAATCCTTTAAATTGCCCTTTGTATGAAGCTGTGAGCGAGGGACGTGCTCCAGCCGGAATAGAATATTATCTCCCATTATTTTTTCCGAAAACACAATTATTGATTGATTATTTGCCAAAGAAAGCTTTAATTTTACAAATTAATAATGCTCAGTTAGCAGCAGAAAATTTTTGGAAGGAAATTAATGAACGTTATGAACAACTTAGACATGATATAGAGCGACCCATCTTAGCCCCCAAGCAACTTTATGTGGAAGTCGATACATTATTTACGCGATTAAAAGAATTTCCAAGAATATTGTTACAACAAGCCCCTGCAGAGTCTGCTGATCCTTATCATTCGCTGGTTAAGAAATTTCCTAATTTAACGGTTGATCATAAGCTTGAACAACCGTTAGAACATTTAAATTTATTTCTAAATGAATTTTTAATGAATTTACAAGCGCGTGTTTTATTTTGTGTGGAAAGCGCAGGTCGTAGGGAAGTGTTGCTGGATTTACTCAATAAATTTTCTATACACGCTCATCGCTGTGAAACTTGGCAAGAATTTCTGCATGCTCCTGAACCTATTCATATCATTATTGCGCCATTAGAAGAAGGCTTCTATTTAGAGAACCCCCCTTTGGCATTAATTAGTGAAGCACAGTTATTTGGTAACCAGATTATTCAAAAACGTCAAACTAAAACTAAAAGTGTAGATGCACGTACGATTATTCGAAATTTAGCGGAGTTAACCGAGGGTAATCCAGTTGTTCATATTGATCATGGCGTAGGACGTTATCGAGGTTTACAGCATTTAAAAATAGATGATCAGGAAAATGAATTTTTGATAGTCGAGTATGCTGCAAAAGCAAAATTATATGTTCCAGTTTCTTCGCTTAATTTAATTAGTCGTTACAGTGGGAATGATAGTGAGCATGCGCCTTTGCATCAATTAGGTTCTGACCAATGGGAAAAAACCAAGCGTAAAGCGGCAGAACAAATGCGGGATGTGGCCGCTGAATTGCTCGATATTTATGCCCAACGCGCTGTGCACAAGGGTTACGCTTTCCATCTGCCTGAGCATGATTATCAAGTATTTGCTGCACAATTTCCTTTTACAGAAACACAGGATCAAGAACAAGCTATCCAGCAAGTTATTAAGGATATGATTTCAGAACGCACCATGGATAGATTAATTTGTGGCGATGTTGGTTTTGGCAAAACAGAAGTTGCGATGCGTGCTGCATTTTTAGCGGTGCAATCCAATAAGCAAGTCGCCATACTTGTTCCAACCACCTTATTAGCCCAACAACATTATCAAAATTTTAGTGATCGTTTTGCTGAATGGCCTATACAGATTGAAATGATTTCACGTTTCCGAAGTGTTGCGTTACAGAAAAAAATTCTAGAACGCTTGCAAATCGGGAAAATTGATATTTTGATAGGCACACACAAATTATTAAGTAAAGAGCTACAATTTCCTCGGTTGGGTTTATTGATCATCGATGAAGAGCACCGCTTTGGGGTACAACAAAAGGAACGTTTAAAAGCATTACGTGCTGAAGTAGATATTTTAAGCTTAACTGCAACACCTATCCCACGTACCTTAAATATGGCTTTATCCGGTTTACGTGAATTGTCTATTATTGCTACACCACCGGCACGACGGTTATCGATCAAAACCTTTGTACAAATGCGTAACACCCGTTTGATTCGTGAAGCCATATTGCGTGAATTACTCCGTGGGGGCCAGGTTTATTTTTTACATAATCAAGTCGATAGCATTGAAAAAACGGCAAGAGAATTAGAAACATTAGTACCAGAAGCACGTGTTCAGGTGGCCCATGGCCAATTACGTGAAACGCAACTCGAACGCGTGATGGCAGATTTTTATCATCAACGCTTTAATGTATTGGTTTGTACGACCATCATCGAAACCGGCATTGATGTGCCATCGGCTAATACTATTATTATTGATCGAGCGGATAAGTTTGGTTTAGCACAGCTACATCAATTACGTGGCCGAGTGGGACGCTCTCATCATCAAGCTTATGCGTATTTAATGACACCTCCTAAAGAAATTATGACGGCTGATGCGATGAAACGTTTAGAAGCCTTTACTTCTTTAGAAGATTTGGGCGCTGGTTTTACCTTAGCCATGCATGATTTAGAAATTCGAGGTGCGGGTGAAGTTTTAGGTGAACAGCAGAGTGGTAATATGCAATCGATAGGATTTTCACTCTATATGGAATTACTCGAGCAAACGGTGGCTGTATTGAAATCGGGTAAAGAGCCCGCACTAAAACCGGTTAGTCATGCTGTCGAAATTGATTTGCAAATCTCCGCGTTGATCCCAGAAAACTACTTACCTGACGTACATACTCGTTTAGTGCTTTATAAGCGTATTGCCCATGCTAAAAATGAACAAGAATTAGAGCAATTACAGGTAGAGATGATCGATCGTTTTGGCTTATTGCCTCAGGCACTGAAAAATCTATTTCAATTAAGCGAGTTGAAATTACTTGCGCAAAAAATTGGTATTACAAAGATTGTGTCTGGACCTCAGGGAGGTCGCATTGAATTCAATGAAAAGCCTAATATCAATCCCACCGCTATCATTCAGTTGATTCAGAAAAATCCGGCATTGTATCAGCTTGACGGTCCTGCTCACTTACGCTTTAGCTTTGCACAACCCACACCTGAATTAAGAATAAAAAATCTTTATAGCGTGTTACATAAATTTATTTGATATTCACGGTAATCTTTATAGGATTTATAAAATACTTTCTTTATTTATACTCATGAATCATTTAAAATTATTAGGTTTATATTTTTTTTAAATAATTTAATTTTAAAACTTAGTGTCTTGAATGTTTTTATTACGAAAAGTATAATAGAAATTAAATAATTTAAATGTGATAAAAAAATTATGCCAAATAAAAAAAACATAAAAAAAAATAAATTAATTACAGGACTTGAAAAAAATATTTCAGAAAATGAATCAATTAATCAATGGCGAGAGGAGAACAAGCTTCCAACTCAAAGTTCTCTTGATGCAGGGAAGGTGATTAATACAGGAAATTTATCACATTGGCAAATTCCGTCGGTACCTTGTTCTTCTAATCTTAAACATGAAGCTTCTGTTTCCCTGTCTCCCCGCTCTCCTAATCCTAAACGGCATTTAAAACCTAAAAAACCTGCAATATCAACAACTCCTCCTGGATATATTCGCTTACCTAATCCTAACCGTCATTTAAAACCTAAAAAACCTCCACTACCAACGGATAAAATTTCTGAAATGTTGCAATCAATGAAGCTAAAAGTGCGCAACGAGACTCAAAATCTAAGCACTCGCGATTGTTTTACACTTAACCCTACATTTTCCAAATCTTTTTCTACTTCTGCGACACAGCAAAATTTTGATAGCTCCCTTCCCAATTTTTCTTATGGACATGATAACTCATTAGCTCAAGCAGAGTCTAAATCTACTTTTCCTGTTGCAAATTATTCTGAAGAATCTGAATTTGGGGAACCGGCTGAACTTGGATATCCATCGTATGTCTTCGTAAAACAAAAAGGACATACGGATACGGGAGCGGAATCTAAATTTGGGGAACCGGAATCTTATAATGATGAACAAGAAGAGTATTTTGAAAACCCAGAGTATGTTCCTTATGAGGAAAGGGATAATAATCCTTCTGGG